>NZ_JASONH010000007.1:0-112633 GCF_030217145.1 Winkia sp. UMB3158
ACTCAATCGGCATTCAAAAAGGCCAAATCTAACCCCCGCGACACGCCGAGCCAGACACACATTTTGACCCTTAACCCCGAGACGGGGCCATAATAATAAAACCCGCAGCCTCAGCTGCGGGTTGTTTGTGGAGCTAGGGGGATTCGAACCCCCGACCTCTTCCATGCCATGGAAGCGCGCTACCAACTGCGCCATAGCCCCTTGGGCTGTCCCGTTCGGACTCCATAAGCTTAGCGGGCGGAGGGCGAAAAAACCAAATCGAAATAGCGTGTCCCTGCTCACGATTTGAGTTTGTGGCTACACTCCAACGTTATGGGCGGTAAGACGCCATCCCGGAGCGCGGGTGCCAGAGGACAGAACCGACCAGTGACAGTTATCCGGCCCACCGATGCCCTGCCAAACCGATGCGTCCAGGCGAAGCACTCCAGCAATTCCCTGGCTTATTGCAGAACCGTGCGAAACAAATAGCGCGGCTCCATCAAGATCAGCGGTCACTTCGGCCACCACCTCCCGGAAACGCTCTGCTACTTCGCATCGTGGTTCTATCTGCAACTGTGGGCATTCCCCACAGACCTTGTAACTGGCGTATTCGGCAGTAAAATCCAACTTAAAATCGTCGAAAGTACGCCCTTCAACCTGCCCGTAACTACGCTCAATCAGCCTCGGGTCGGTTTCTACATCCAAGCCGAGCCTGCTGGCAACAGCTTGCGCAGTGAGCTTAGCTCTAGATAGTGGCGACGAAATAATACGTTCAAACGCGAACTGGCGGGCTAGAGCCTCGCCTGCTCGTTCAGCCTGTTCGACACCCGTCTGATTCAGGGGAATGTCGACTCGCCCTTGGTAGCGCCGTTGCAGGTTGAAATCTGTTTGACCGTGGCGCAGAAAGACGATCTGGCTCATGCAGTCACCGCGGCAGGAATACTTTGGATATCTGCCGAGATATCAATGCGCGGGCAGTCTTTCCACAGTAGTTCAAGTCCGTAGTAGTGACGTTCTTCGGGCTGGAACACATGGACCATAAGTCCATCGGCCTCTACCGCCACCCATGAAGCGGCCTCCAAGCCTTCCCGCCTCTGCACAGAGAAGCCTAGTTCGCGCAATTCATCTTCTACCGCAGACACGACAGCCTTGACCTGCCTATCCGTGTCGGCACTTGCAAGAAGGAATGCGTCTGCAAAAGGCAATCTAGAAGAAACATCAATTGCGACAATATCTTCGGAAAGTTTGTCTGCCGCAGCTTTTGCGGCAACGTGGACAGCGGACAGGACAGTATCGCTAACAGCCACAGGGCTCCTAAGGTAATTCGGTTATAAAGGTCAGGGCTAACACCCAGTTACAGCATATCTAGGAACCGGGGTAAGGCATATTAGACACGAACTTTTCCGCGATTTATCCCGCTTACAGATCCTGGTACAGATCGTATTTGTCTACATAGCGCACTACCCCGTCAGGAACCAGATACCAGATAGGCGAACCCTTCGAGGCACGTTGGCGCACGTCAGTTGAGGAAATAGCAAGAGCAGGCACCTCCAGCAAGCTCATCACATTGTCATTGGCAACGCCCTCAGGAAGTTCATGCCCCGGCCTGGATACCCCCACAAAATGGGCCAGCTTAAACATCTCTTCGTGGTCCTTCCACTGCATGATCTTTGCCAGTGCGTCTGCGCCCGTTATAAAGAAGAATTCGGCATCTGGGCGTTCTTCACGAAGGTCGCGAAGAGTATCGATCGTATATGTCGTGCCTCCTCGATCAATATCTACCCTAGATACCGTGAAGCGAGGGTTTTCAGAGGTAGCGATTACCGTCATCAGGTACCTATGCTCCGGGGGTGTCACTCGCCTACCCTTTTTAAACGGCTGGGTCGCGGTGGGGACGAATATTACCTCGTCCAAATTGAAGACATCCTGCACTTCAGAGGCAGCTACCAAGTGTCCATTATGGATCGGATCGAAGGTGCCGCCCATAATCCCAATTCGCTTAGATTTAGTTCCTGGCCCCACTGCCATTGTCGTTCCTCTCTAAAGTTAGGGGTAATGATACCGCGAAAGTGCAAGGGCTATCCCCTAACATGTCCCCGCCCGGTATATACCCAGGTAGTAGTTGTAAGTTCCTCTAACCCCATAGGACCGCGCGCGTGCATTTTTTGAGTCGAGATACCAATTTCGGCGCCGAGCCCAAGCTCCCCACCATCAGTAAATCTTGTGGAAGCATTTACTGCTATTGCGGCGGAATCTATCTGCTCGGTGAATTCTTCTATTACGCGCGCGTCCGTAGCCAGCACCGCTTCTGTGTGGCCAGTTGAGTGCGCGCTAATAAACGAAACAGCTTCTTTTAGCCCAGATACCATTTTCACTGCCATATCCAACGACAGGTATTCGGTATCCCAATCGCTCTCAGTGGCTTGCAACGCTTGTGGGACAAGTCCGCGCACCTGCGGGTCAGCGTGCAGACGCACGCCCGCCTCCAGCAACTTCCTGCACAACCTAATTACTGCCTCGGCGCCAACATTTTCGTCGATCACCAGGGTTTCTGCGGCATTACACACGCCCACCCTAGAGGTCTTTGCGTCTAATACCACGGCCTCTGCCTGGTCTATGTCTGCACTGGCGTCAACGTAGATGTGGCAATTGCCTGTTCCAGTTTCAATGACCGGAACCTTCGCGTTTTGTACCACTGTCTGGATGAGGGATTTACCGCCCCGAGGGATTAGCAGATCGATCGAGCCGCGAGCAAGCATCAATCCTTTCGCCCCTTCCCTACCCAGGTCATCTAGGGATTGAATCAGATTGGGATCGAATCCAGTCCGAACTAGAGCCTTCCCGATCACCCGGATCAGGGCAATGTTGGAGTAGCGGGCAGCTGAGCCCCCTCGTAGCAGCGCCGCATTGGAAGATTTCAGCGCCAATGCGGCCACGTCTACAGTCACATTGGGGCGGGCTTCATAGATGAGGCCGAGTACCCCAATTGGTACCCGCCTCTGCGTCAGGTCCAACCCATTCTGTAGTCGACTTCCCCGAACTATTTGTCCGATGGGATCAGCCAGGGTTGCTACGTGCCGCACTGCGGCGGCAATATTTTCAAGGCGGTCTTGGGTTAACGTAAGGCGATCAAGCAGTCCGGCGCTCATCTGCTTGTCTTTGCCTGCTTTTACATCTAGGCGATTTGCGTGGAGCACCTCTTCAGCGTCTTGCAAAAGCTGGCCAGCGATTGCATTCAAGGCCGCGTTCTTTTGCGCAGTGGTTGCGCTGCGTAGCTGCCGTTGCGCCTTACGTGCGAGCTGTGCTCGCTGCACTATTTGATCGTTCATATTAGAATCCCGCTGCTTCTACATCTGTGGCTCTTACCGACATATCGTCGCGGTGGACTACAGGTCTTGCCACTTCTCCAATTTGCGCAATTTTTTCTGAGGTTAGGCCTTTGATCTGTTCGATTTCTACCGACGAGAAGCCAGCTACTCCCCTGCCTAGGACGCTGTCCTGGTAACGCATTTCTACCACCGAGCCGGCGGGGAATGTACCTTCTACACCTACCACTCCAGCAGCTAACAACGAAGAATGTTTTTTCCCTACGGCTAGCGCTGCACCCTCGTCAATTTTTACGGAACCTGCCACACGGGCGGCGTCCGCTATCCAGTCCGCCCTAGAGGGGCGGCGCTTGCCACACCCCTTAAACCAGGTGCCTACGTCAGCCCCGGCCAGCCCTTGCGAAAGGTCATCTGCGGCCAGTAGCAGAGTGTCAATTCCCGAGGACGTGGCCATTGTCGCGGCATGTAGCTTGGTGACCATGCCCCCTGTGCCGATCTCCTTGCCAGCCCCGCTCGCCCGCACTCCGGCAACATCGCTGGCACTGCGGACGGTCTTGATCCGTTTTGCTCCTTCAAGTGAGGGCGGCTTGTCGTAAAGACCGTCCACATCGGTGGCCAATACCAGAAGATCTGCATCAACAAGTTGGGCAACCAGTGCTGCCAACCTGTCGTTGTCGCCGAAACGGATCTCGCCGGTAGCAACCGCATCGTTTTCGTTTACGATCGGCACTACCCCAAGACTCAACAACTTCTCGAAGGAGGCTTTGGCATTCTTGTAATGAGACCGGCGCATCACGTCATCGCCTGTCAGTAAGATCTGCGCAACTAGTTTGTGGTGGGCTTGGAAAGCAGCAGACCAACGCGCCACCAAGAGTCCCTGCCCCATGGCGGCACAAGCCTGCACCGCGGCCAGATCGCGAGGGCGGCGAGCGTATCTCAGTGGCGTCATGCCGGCCGCTACCGCACCGGATGACACTATCACTACCTGCCCACCCCGGCTACACCGGCTGGCAACTAAGGCTGCCACCCGGTCAAGCCGGTTTAGGTCTAGCCCGCCATCAGAGCGGGTGAGCGAAGAAGAACCTAGTTTTACAACGATTCTTCTGGCAGTAGCTATTGCTTCTACAGGTCGGGATCCGTCCATAGTCCCTCTTCCTTCTCGGCAGCCAGCTCAGAGCGAGCCGCAGCCTTTGCATCCATGCGCGAGTAGTAGTCACGGCGCTTTTCTTCCCTGGTTGGGCGGGAGCGTTGGTCCAACCTTAGGTCTTCGCCGCGGCGGCCGAGCAATTCGGCTCCGGTAGACATCGTGGGTTCCCAATCGAACAGGACGCCATCGGTTATATCACCGATAACTACAGTGTCTCCGGCATGCGCCCCGGCTTCTAGCAGCAGATCTTCCACTCCTGCTGCGTTGAGCCTGTCTGCCAAGTATCCAACCGCTTCATCGTTACCGAAGTCTGTTTGGATTACCCAGCGCTCCGGGTTGCGACCGCGCACCTGGTACAGCGGCTCTCCGTCCCGAGTATGCTTAGTGACCGTAATCTTCGGCGCCCCTACGGGGGCAGGCCGAAGCACCTGCCGCACTTCCGGTTCTGCCGGCATCTTCGCCCTCTGTTCTTCCACAAGCTTGCCGAGGGCGAAAGACAGTTCGCGCAGCCCTTCATGAGAAAGTGCCGACACTTCGTAAAGTGGCCATCCCCTCTGCTTTAGCTGTTCGCGCACCATATCCGCCATGTCTTTGCCATCAGGCAGATCGACCTTGTTGAGGACGACTACGCGCGGGCGCTCCGCTAGAGGAATCACGCCCTCCAGCTTGTCTAGATCAGATTCGTAGTTAGACAGCTCGTCCTCGATAGTTTGCAGGTCATCTACGGGGTTGCGATCTGGCTCGAAGGCAATCGCATCCAGGACGTGCACAATAACCGAGCACCGCTCAATATGGCGAAGGAAGTCCAGACCCAGGCCCTTGCCCTGCGACGCTCCGGGAATAAGACCCGGCACGTCCGCAATGGTGTAGCGGAACTGATCGGCCTTTACTACCCCCAGATTCGGAACCAGCGTCGTAAAGGGGTAGTCTGCGATCTTGGGGCGAGCAGCCGACAAAGCAGCAATTAGCGAGGACTTGCCACTAGATGGGAAGCCTACAAGCGCCACGTCGGCGACAGACTTGAGCTCCATGACAACTGTCGCCTCGCTGCCCGGTTCGCCTAGCAGCGCAAACCCCGGCGCCTTGCGTTTCTTCGAGGAAAGCGCACTATTGCCTAGCCCGCCGGCACCGCCAGACGCGATCATGTATTCCTGGCCTTCAGCAGACAGATCGGCCAGCACATTGCCGGCCTGATCCTTGATCACGGTTCCCTGCGGAACCGGCAAGATTAGATCCGCTCCGTTCTTGCCAGAACGCATATCCCCCATACCTGGAGTGCCATTTTCTGCGCGCCGATGCGGCAGGTGGTGGAAGTCCAAAAGCGTGGTCGTACCCATGTCTACGCGGGCAATCACCGAACCACCGTGACCGCCGTTGCCACCGTCGGGACCGCCCAGCGGCTTATATTTTTCACGGCGAATAGAGACACAGCCGTGACCGCCGTTGCCACCGGCAGCACTGAGGGTTACTCGATCAACAAAGTTAGCCATTGGTTACTCCTTACAAGTAGCCAGGATATACAAAAATGGGGGCGGACAACGTCCGCCCCCACTGAAAGCCTAAAACCTAGGCAGTGACGATATTTACAACCTTGCGGCCGTGACGGGTGCCGAATTCAACGGCTCCAGCTGCCAGGGCGAACAGGGTGTCATCCTTGCCACGGCCGACGTTGACGCCGGGGTGGAAGTGGGTGCCGCGCTGGCGGACCAGAATTTCGCCTGCGTTCACGGTCTGACCGCCGAAGCGCTTCACACCAAGGTGCTGCGCGTTCGAATCACGGCCGTTACGGGACGAACTAAGACCCTTCTTAGTTGACATATTTTCACGCTTCCTTAGTAGTAAAGATCAGGCGATCGAGGTGATCTTCACCGCGGTCAGTGGCTGACGGTGGCCCTGACGCTTGCGGTAACCCGTCTTGTTCTTGTACTTGATGATGTTGATCTTCGGGCCCTTAGTAGGCTCGAGGACCTCTGCCTTGACAGTTGCCTTTTCCAGGGCGGAGGCATCGGTGGTGACCTTGCCACCATCGCCGATCATGACGGGCTGGAAGGTGACCTCGTCACCTACTGCTGCATCCAGCCGGTCGACGACGATAACGTCTCCGACGGAGACCTTCTCCTGGCGGCCACCGGCCTTGACGATCGCGTAGACCACGTTAGACTCATTCCTCTTGTTGATATGGACAAATTTTAAAAGCAACCTAAGCTGCTCGCGCAAAGTGCGCACCGACGATCAAGGTTACGTGTTTTATACCCGTTAGAGCAACCACCTTGACCTGATTGTATGCGACATCACGCCTACCGAATCATGACTCCACTAGTCGAGCTGGAGGAGTCAGTTTTCACCGAGGCCGAAGTTGCGGCACGACGGCGATGGCGCCGTTTAGGAGTTTCCTCTTTAGATTCCCCTTCCGCACCCGACTTCGGATCGGGAAGCTGAATATCGGAGATATCCATCTTCGCAGCGCGTTTCCGCTTATTAGCGCTTTTTACCTCGGGAAGTTCCAAATGTGGTGTATTCCGCTTTTCTTTGCGGTTGCTCTTGGAGTGACCTTCCTTGGGCTGTTTTTCCTTCGGCGGCCTATTTTCGGTAGCCTCTGCGCTGTTTTGTTCAGCCTGCCCCCGCTGGATGCGCGCCTCGGACTCGGTGGGACCTTCATGGGACTTTTCGGCTGCCTTAGCAATAGCCGCTAGAGTATCGCGCGTCTTCTGGTCGGCCTCGTGGACCCGTTCAGAGGAGGCTCCTTGTTTGGCCGCTTCCTTCCGCCTTTGCGCCGCCTTCTTATCTTTCTTGTTGGCGGCAGCGTTGGTCTCGCCTCGTTCAACCGGATGCTGGTGCACTATGAAACCGCGACCATCGCAGCATTCACATGGGGTCGAGAAGGCTTCGACCAGGCCTTGGCCCACCCTTTTCCTGGTCATTTGGACCAGCCCGAGGGCGGTTACCTCAGTTACCTGGTGGCGAGTGCGATCCCGCCCCAAGCATTCGATGAGTCGGCGGAGCACCAGCGACCTGTTGGATTCAAGCACCATGTCCACGAAGTCGATGACGATGATGCCGCCAATGTCGCGCAGGCGCAGCTGCCGAACGATCTCTTCAGCCGACTCTAGATTGTTCTTGGTAACTGTTTCCTCTAGAGTCCCCTGCTTGCCACCGGTGTACTTGCCGGTGTTAACGTCGATCACCGTCATCGCCTCGGTGCGATCGATAATTAGGTAGCCCCCCGAAGGTAGCCAGACTTTTCGGTCCATGCCCTTGGCTAGCTGTTCGTCAATACGGTGGGCAGCAAAAATGTCATCATTCTTCGCCCACTGATGCACCCGGTCTAGCAAGTCTGGACTGAGTTCCTTCACGTAATCGTGAATCGACTTGTACGCGTCCTTGCCCTGGACTACAAGCGAGTTGAAATCCTCGTTGAAAATGTCTCGGACTACCCGGAGTGCTAGTTCCGGTTCACCTTTCAAAAGCATCGGAGCCTTGGTGGCCTTCGCTGACTTGTCCTGAACTGACTGCCACTGGCTAGCCAGGCGCTCAATGTCGGCACGGATCTGCTCCTCGGTTGCGCCCTCGGCGGCTGTGCGGACAATGACGCCGTTGCCTTTGGGAACCACGTCCTTCAAAATCGATTTGAGCCTAGACCTCTCGGAACCCGGAAGCTTCCGGGAAATACCCATCATGTTGCCGCCCGGGACCATGACCAGGTAGCGCCCCGCCAGGGTGATTTGGGCGGTCAAACGGGCTCCCTTGTGCCCAATCGGATCTTTAGTGACCTGCACCATGATCTTGTCGCCAGATTTTAGCGCCTGCTCGATCTTGCGTGGCTTACCTGCCATCCCCAGACCGTCCCAGTTAACCTCGCCAGCATAGAGAACAGCGTTACGGCCGCGTCCCAGGTCAACGAATGCAGCCTCCATCGAAGGCAACACGTTTTGCACTCGGCCCAGGAAGATTGAGCCGACCATCGACACCTGCGTGTGCGAGGCAACGTAGTGCTCGACCAGCAGATCGTCCTCGAGGACCGCAATCTGGTTGAGGCCGTCCTCTTCGCGAACTATCATGTCGCGCTTTACGGACTCCCGCCTGGCAAGGAACTCAGCCTCGGTAATCGAGTGGCGCTTGCGCCCCTCTCTTCTCCCCTCACGGCGACGCTGCTTCTTAGCTTCCAGACGAGTCGACCCCTTGAGGGCGGTGACTTCGTTCATTACTTCTTCAGTCGAAGCTACCGAATCGTCCGCCCCAGCTGATCGCCTACGGCGGCGCCGCCGCCTAGAAGAGGATTCTTCTTCGGCATCCTCGTTCTCTTCTTTCGAGGGCGACTTGTCAGCTTCAGCCTTGGACTGCTTTGAGTCACTACTACGGCGGCGCCTCCGCGTCTTCCGTGAGGATTTCTGCTCGCCTGCTTCTTCTGCGTCAGAATCCGGCTTTGCCGACTCATTCTTCTTATTAGAACGAGACTTCTTCTTCGAAGCCTGCTCGTCACCCTTTTTCGCAGACTTCGTCCCCTTGGACTTCTTGTCAGAATGCTTCTCGTTTTCAGGTCCTGCGCTCTGTTGCACTGGAGCGGGCACTGCGTTCGCCAGATCGGGAGCTTGGAAAAGCAACGTGGCGGCCGGTGCGGGTGCCACCGTCGACTGTTCAGTTGATTTAGACACTAGATATTCCTTTATTTTGCGGACTGGCACGCATCTGCCGTCCCGTCTCGCGCCTTGGCGCGGAAGTCTTTCACGCTTTCTAACAACGGCCCGCGGGCCGGAGAAAGCCACCGAGCTTGGGATGCGCAGCTCGGCAACTTGTTCCATTATTCCACAGGAAGCAGGTTAAGGATTAAGTGATACTAGTGATGCGAAAAACAATCAGGTGGTAACTAGAGCTAACCCGCAGAAAAAGCATCAAAACGCTGGCGATTTCTATGAATTCTAAACAGTTGTTTAGTATCTTAATGACATGGTTGTCATCAAGTGGGTGCAATTACCTACCGATAGACAACGCAAGTATCAATAGATCTACCCATTCAAGCGGAAAGGCATAGAAAATGTCTGTCGCCCCGACAGCGCTAGATGCGCTCACTCTGGCGCGGTGGCAGTTCGGTATTACTACCGTCTACCACTTCATTTTGGTTCCGCTCACCATCGGTCTATCTTTATTCGTCGCCTGCATGCAGACCATGTGGGTACGCACCGGTAAAGATTACTGGCTGAAGGCGACGCGGCTATTTGGCAAACTTTTCCTAATCAACTTCGCGCTCGGTGTCTCCACCGGTATCGTGCAGGAATTCCAGTTCGGCATGAACTGGTCTGAGTATTCCCGTTACGTCGGAGACATCTTCGGCGCTCCCCTGGCAGTGGAAGCCCTGCTCTCCTTCTTCCTAGAATCCACCTTCATCGGTTTGTGGATCTTCGGTTGGGGACGCCTCTCTAAGAAGGCTCACACCGCCATGATTTGGCTCGCCGCTCTCGGTGTCAACACCTCTGCACTGTGGATTATCGGCGCTAACTCCTGGATGCAGCACCCGGTTGGGGCTGTGTTCAACCCCGAAACCGGGCGCGCCGAACTGGACGGCACTTCTGGTTTCTTGAAGGTTGTCTTCAATCCCACCCTGTGGCTCGCGTGGGTTCACGTTCTGACTACCTCGTGGCTGCTTAGCGCCGGGCTTATCGCAGGCGTAGCAATGTGGTGGATGGTGCGGACCGCTCGCACCGGAGCAACTACCTCCGCCGCAGTAACCGAGGTAGAAGCCGCAAAGACGACCGGCGCAACCACTACCGGCTCTTCGGTAGCTGGCACTAACTCCTCTGAGGTTCACCCCGCCGCTGGTGATGGCCGTTCCGAGGCACTGGCTGAATCTAAGAACATCTGGCATCCCATTGTTCGCTTTGGTTTGATGCTGATGCTCATCTCGGGCATTCTGACCGCTATCACCGGTCACGCCGAGGGCGTTCACATGGTTGCCGAACAGCCCACCAAGATGGCCGCCGCAGAAGCCATCTGCTCGACGCAGTCACACGCCCCGTTCACCATTGCCGCTTTCGGCAACGAATGCGGTAAGGACGGCAAGGGAATCACCCATATTGGCGAGATCCCGTCCATTGCTTCGATCCTGTCGGGCAACACGCCCTCGACCGAAGTTCAGGGCATGAACAACTTGAACGAAGCCTACGCTGGCGACTACGGAGTCGATAAGGTCACCCCGCCGGTTATGGCTACTTTCTGGTCGTTCCGCGCAATGATCGGTTTTGGTCTGCTGTCGGTACTGTTCGCAATCATCGGCCTGTACGCCACCCGCAAGGGCAAGGTAACCACTTCGACCGCGCTCTCCAAGTTCGGCCTGGCCATGATGCCGATGCCTCTACTAGGCATCGCCTTCGGCTGGATCTTCACCGAAATTGGTCGCCAGCCCTTCGTCGTATTCCCGAACAACCTCGCCGACCCTGTTGGCCAGGTGTGGATGCTCACCCAGTATGGCGTTTCTGGCGCTGTTCCGGCCGTGCAGGTACTGCTAACCATGATTCTGTTCACCGTTCTTTACGGTGCACTCGGTGTGGTTTGGTTCCTGCTAATGGTCCGCTACGCGAAGGAAGGCGTGCACACTCCTAAGGAGTCTGAAGAGCACGCCGAACACGCCGACGACAAGTCGCTATCGTTCGCGTACTAAGGATTTGAGGGACAAAAAATGACATTTCTACAGGTTCTCTGGTTTATCCTTATCGCCGTCCTCTGGACTGGCTACCTGTTCCTCGAAGGGTTCTCGCTAGGAATTGGGATGACTCTCCCGTTCGTGGCCAAGAACGACAAGGAACGCACCCAGGTTATTCGCACTGTTGGGCCGGTTTGGGACGCCAACGAAGTATGGCTTCTGACCGCTGGCGGCGCTACCTTCGCAGCATTCCCCGAGTGGTATGCAACGATGTTCTCGGGTATGTACCTGGCACTCTTCCTCATTCTGGTCTGCCTCATTCTGCGCATCTCTGCCGTTGAATGGCGCGCAAAGGTTGCTTCCGAAAAGTGGAGGGCACGCTGGGACGTAATGCACGTGGTTGCAGCCTGGCTCGTACCGATCCTCTTCGGCGTTGCCTTCGCAAATCTGATCCAGGGCATGAAGATCCAGGTTGTGGATCCGAAGAATCCGCTCGTCGGTGTAAACCCGGCAGATGTGACCCCGGCTCTACTACAGACCCACGTTCACAACTTGACCGGCGGCTTCTTCTCGCTTCTCACTCCGTACACCATCCTTGGCGGCCTAATGCTCGCTGCGGTGTGGTTCGCACATGCGACCCTGTACGGTCAGCTGAAGACCACCGGCATCGTGTTCGACCGCTTCAAGGCTCTGTCTAAGAAGGCCACCATCGTGGCAGTCGCACTGGTTGCAGTGTTTGCACTGTGGGGCCAGTTCGCCTACTCTTCGCAGAAGCTCTTCGGCTGGATCCCGCTAGTGATCGCCGCTCTGGCGTTCATCGCCTCGGCATTCTTTGCCTTCATCGACCGTAACGGCCTAGCCTTCATCTGCTCTGGTGTTGGCATTGCCAGCGCAGTGGCGTGGGTATTCGCCTCGATGTTCCCGTCGGTAATGAAGTCCAGCATCGACCCGGCCTTCAACCTAACGATCGAGCAGGCCTCCTCCACTAACTCCACCCTGATCGTGATGTCTATCGTTGCGGTCATCTTGGTACCGATTGTGCTGGGATACACCTGCTGGAGCTACTGGAAGTTCCGGGACCGGATCTCTATTGATGATGTCTCGTCCAACCCCGGCGTTGTATGGGACAAGGTTCGTTCAGGAGCTAACTTCCTAGTTGGCTAGTCCGAACTGACTTAGCTGGAGGGGCCACGACCGTGGCCCCTCCAGTTGCGTCTAATAGCAAAACTTCAGAAAAGTATGAAAGCCTAAGGCCCGTGAAACCATTTGATCCACGTCTAATTAGATACGCGAAATCAGCTCGCTCATACATCGCACTTATCGCCGGGCTCGGTTTCCTCACCGCTCTCCTGGTGATCGCCCAGGATGTGTTGATCGCCTGGATCATCAGTCCCGTTATTACCGATGGGATGCACCTGGGGCAAGTTATACATCTGGTGTGGATTTTGGCAGGAGTAGCGGTGGCACGCGCCCTCGTCATGTTCGTGCGTGAATCCCAAGCCCACAAAGCCGCTACGAAAACCATCGTGGAGCTACGCCACCAAGTACTTCGCAAAGCGATGCAATTAGGGCCTCGCTGGCAGGCCCGCAAGGGAGCAGACACGGTCACCTTGCTAACCCGCGCTCTAGATGATCTAGGGCCGTACTTCGTAAACTATCTGCCGCAGTTGGTTTTGACCTGTACCGTGACTCCAGCAGCCCTCGCAGTGATGCTTTGGCTGGACTGGCTTTCGGCGATCGTGGCAGTAATAACTATTCCTTTGATTCCTATCTTCATGATCCTCATTGGTAAGTTGACCCAAGAGGCTTCCAACCGCCGTCTGGCTTCGATGCAGCAGTTAGGTCGCGAGCTACTGGATCTTATCTCTGGTCTTACGACCCTGAAGGCCCTGGGTCGCGAGCGTGGTCCCATTCGGGAAGTGCGCAGGCTGGGCGACAACTATGCCCGCACGACCATGCGCACTCTCTCGGTAGCTTTCCTCTCGGGTGGCGTACTAGAGTTCCTAGCTACTCTCTCGGTAGCACTCGTAGCGGTCGAAACTGGCTTCCGCCTCGTATACGGAAACATCGAACTGGCCCCCGCGCTAGCGGTAATTATGCTCGCCCCCGAGGTCTACCTCCCGCTGCGGGAAGTAGGAAAGCAATTCCACGCCTCCTCAAACGGGCTTGCCGCAGCACAGTCTGCCTTCGCAGTACTGGAGGCACCCACGCCAAAGGAAGGGACTATCCCCGCCCCCGCATTGGAGCACACCACCATTGAGGCCTCGTCGCTCTCAGTTGCCGCCCGCGGCATGTGGGCTCCAAAAGACCTACATTTTACTTTGCAGCCGGGCTCTATGAGCGCCCTAGTTGGCCCGTCAGGGGTGGGCAAATCCACCACGGTTATGGCTCTCCTAGGGCTACAGCAATTCGAAAGAGGGCAGATTAGCCTCGTCCATTCGGGCAGCACCCTCGCTCTGCCAAATGTCGACATGGATAGCTGGCGACAGCAAATTACCTGGGTGCCCCAAAGCCCTGTTCTACTACCCGGAACGATTCTGGAAAATATCTGCGACGATGCGCAGCGAGCACATGCTCTTTGCCCCGACGGAGTTGCTACCGGACCATTAGCTAAAGCAGCCAAGGCAACCGGCTTCGACAAGGTTGTGGCACAGGCCGAAGAGGGGTGGGCCACTCCTATCGGACAGGGAGGGGTAGGACTCTCCGTTGGTCAACGCCAGCGCCTCGCCCTCACCCGTGCTCTCTTAGGGAAAGAGCAGCTCGTGATATTGGACGAGCCGACCGCCCACTTGGACGCCCACCTTGAAGCCCAGGTAACGGCCGCAGTAGAAGAACTAAAAGCTCAGGGCAAAACGATCCTCCTAATAGCCCACCGCATCCCCCTGCTAAAACTTGCCGACCAACTCATCGAAGTCTCCTCCGGCAAGATGACCGAAGCAGATAAGGATGCGCTTGCCAACCCGGTTTCCGGCGCTAGCAGTGTCCCGCTTGAAGAATACGGTTTCCTAGACGAACGAGCAGTGGAGCAGAAATGATTTTTTTAGAAAAAGATGAGGCACGCGCTCTTAGGAAATCCCTACGGCTTCTGAAGATAGACAAGAAATGGTTCGCCCTATCAGTGCTGTTCGGTTCCCTAGGATTGGGCGCGGCAGTAGCTTTAGGCGCTACCTCAGCATGGCTAATTGCCCGGGCATCTCAGATGCCTCCGGTACTGACTCTTTCTGTAGCTGCCACCGCAGTTCGCCTGTTCGGCATCTCCAGAGCTGTACTGCGCTACCTGGAACGATTGAGTTCCCACTGGGTAGCGCTGTCCGGGATGGGATCCCTCCGCTCCGGCGTATACGAGCGCTTGGCTGAATCTTCAACCTCGAAAGTAGCCGGTATCAAACGCGGCGACCTGCTAGCCCGCACCGGAGCCGACGTGGACGCGGTAGGTGACTTCGTAGTGAAGTCTCTGCTCCCCACAGCCGTAGCGCTGGTAGTCGGAGTATGCACCTGCCTAGGGATCGCCCTCCTAGATCCCGCCTGTGCGGTTGTACTTGCCATCTGCTTATTGCTGTCCGGCTTTGTCTCCCCGCTGCTAAGTGCCCGCGCAACCCGCCGGGCCGAACTGGCAAATCAGATTTCCAGAACCGAGATGTCGGTGTCTGCTATGACCATGCTAGATGGGGCTGCAGAACTCGCCGTTTTAGGCAGGACAGATGCCATGGACGCTCACTTTGTCAAGACAGATGAAGCGCTCACAAAGGCAAAGAATCAAGCTGCCTACCCCAATGGGTGGGCGAGCGCAATGAATGACGTTGCCACCTCGCTCTCGGTCATCGGCGCGATCATCTTTGGGACCTGGGCAATGCATGCCTCTACCCTCTCCCCTGTGGGACTAGCTGTCGTCGTATTAACCCCACTGTCCGCGTTTGAAGGTACTGCTCTGCTAGGACCTGCCACGGTGCAACTCATCTCTTCTGCGGGTGCGGCCAAACGCATCATCAGCCTTTTGGACGGGGAACAAGATACTGAAAAAGATTCGACCATCCAGGTGAAATCCAATGTCTTGAAAGCAACGGATCTTGCCATTGGGTGGCCAGGAGGCCCCACCATTGCCACTGGCATCAACCTCACGCTTACGCCCTCTTCGCGCACAGCGATAGTAGGGCCATCCGGAATCGGGAAGTCAACCCTGCTATTTACACTCGCTGGCCTCCTCGAGCCAAAATCTGGGACCGTAGAAATAGACGGAGTGCCGGTAAGCTCTCTGTCGCGACAGAATGCCTCTAAGGCCATTACGGTGACGGCGGAGGACGCACATATCTTCGAAACCACTGTTTTGGAGAACATCCGTGTCGCCCGCGGTGACGTAACTGAAACAGAAGCCTACGACCTATTGGATCGCGCTGGAATCGGCGAGTGGGCCCGGTCTCTCCCGGAGGGACTAGACACAGTAATTGGTTCGGGCGGCACTACAATTTCTGGTGGCGAGAGACGCCGCATCCTGATAGCCAGGGCTCTAGCAGCCACTGCTCCGCTGATGCTCCTTGACGAGCCCGGTGAACACATCGACCCCGCTACGGCAGACAAGATCCTCACCGAGATGCTTACTTCCCAATCAGACAAGGGAGTACTTGTTGTCACCCACCGCCTGTCTGCATTAGGAGCCGCAGACGAAGTGCTTATGATGGCCACGGACGGAGGCGCCGCTAAGGTAGTAGCACGCGGGCGCCACCAGGAATTGCTGGCTAATAACGAAGACTATGCATGGGCGGCATGCCAGGAGGAATATGCATATGGAAACTGAACGACTGCATAAAGACATGTCGTTGCTGAGCGCATTTTTAGACCTGGCGGGACGCCTCGCAGTTCCCGGCGTCATGCAGGACTTCGTTAACAAAGCATGCCAGCTAGTTAATGCCTCCTGCGGGTCTATGACCATGCTTGATAACCGTGGCGATCTAGCCCGGATATACCACTCCGGCATTGATGGCCTCGATATTCCCTCCCAACAGTCCTTACTTTCAAAGGCAGAACAGCAGATCGGGCTTGCTCACGGGCACGGGGTGATCCTTGGACCAGACAACGAGCTGTTCAACTCAATCTGGCCCCAGGCCCAGTCCCTAATGTGCGTGCCAGTGTCGATGCACGAGCAAATCATCGGGCGTCTCTATTTGATCAGTGACGACAATGACTTCAGTGACGACGATCTTAAGGTGATTTTAGGGTTGGCGGCAGTCGCTGCCGTAGCAATCGAAAATGCGCGCCTCTATCAGGATGCTCGCAAACGCGAAAAATGGATAAAGGTATCCCAGTCCCTTACCACAATGCTCCTGGAAGGCACCGACGAGGAAGAGGCACTGGAAGCCATTGCTCGCAGAGTTCGCGAAGTAGCCGAGGCAGACACCGCCTTGCTGATCTTGCCTTCCGTCGGAGACGTATACGCTTGTGAGATCGCCGATGGCGACGGCGCCCAAGGCCTCATTGGGCTGCGCTTTCCAGAAGAAGGAAGGGCAATGTCCGTCCTGCGCGAAGGAGCTGGCCTGGTGGTCGATTCCATGCGCAGAGCACAAACTATGCGCGTACCAGAGCTTTCGAAATGGGGACCAGCACTCTATGCTCCCCTACTAGCTCGAGGAAGCGCTACCGGAGTGCTCCTCCTCCTTCGGCGGCCCGGACACCCAGAATTCACTCAGGCCGAACTAGACCTGGCCGAATCCGTATCCGCGCAGGCCGCCCTCGCACTAGAACTGGCCTCGGCACGTCACAGCGAAGATATCGCTACCCTGCTAGATGAGCGCTCTCGGATCGGTCGCGACCTGCACGATCTGGCGATTCAACAGCTGTTCGCCACCGGCATGCAGATTGACGGGGCAAAACACGCAATAGCCGCAGGCAACCGAGACGACAAAGCAACGATCGAGGTACTCGAAAAGGCGCTGGCATCCGTAGACGATTCTGTAAAACAAATTCGGGCCATCGTTCACAACCTTCGAGAACCTGATGCAGGCGTCGTACTAGTAGAACGGCTGCGTCGCGAATCCTCGCTAGCGCGCACCCTTCTTGGATTCGCTCCCTCGCTAATCATCGTCGCCGACAATACCGAGCTCACCGGAGACGACATAGCTGAAGAAGAATTGATCCAAATGATCGATGACCAGGTTGGCTCTGACATTGCCGACGACGTAGTGGCGGTAGTCCGAGAAGGACTGTCGAATGCTGCCCGCCACGCGCATGCGTCCTCGGTAATGGCGCGCATAGATGTCTCTAGCCGTCTACAGGAGGGCCGCGTCCGTATCGAAGTTACTGATGACGGAGCCGGACTGGATCGATCCAACACGAGAAGATCAGGTCTCGATAACCTTGCCGCTCGCGCGCGCCGGCATGGGGGCAACTTCTCCATCGGCGCCCGTCCAACCCACAAGGGCACATTGATGGAGTGGCAAGTACCCCTTAAATAAAAATTGGGTGGACCGGCCGGTCCACCCAATTGCTTAGTTGTTCCTCCAGGCTTGCGCTCGCTGGCCGGCAACCCACGCCGCTACCTGGGTTCGGCGCTGCAACCCCATCTTCGCCAGCAACGACGTAATATGGTTCTTCACGGTCTTCTCGGCAACACCCAGCTTCTCGCCGATCTCGCGGTTAGACAGACCATCACCAATTAGTTCTAATACTTTGCGTTCGGAAGGGGTCAGATTCGCCGTGGGATCCCCAGAATCGGCCCTTCGCCTGGTAACTGTACGTTCGTCCAGCAGCACGCGCCCAGATGCAACCGCACGGATCACGTCTGTGATCTCTGCACCGCGAACAGTCTTCAGAATGTAGGCACGGGCTCCCGCCTCCAGAGACTCGGCCAAGGCATCGTCGTCATCGAACGAAGTAAGGACAATCGGGTGCGTATCGGGGCACAGTTCCTTCAGGCGATTCATCACGTCGATACCAGTTCCATCTGGAAGCTGCAGATCAACCAAAATAATATCCGGGCGTACAAGATCCGCACGGCGGACTGCGTCCTCGACAGATCCTGCTTCCGCGACCACTTCCAAGCCATCTGCGCGGTCCACGATTTCAGCAATACCACGACGCACGATCTCGTGGTCATCAACAATCATTACGCGAATATTCTTATGCTCTTCCATACCAAATATCCTAACCTTTATGCGCCGCTAGACTCCCGCGCGGCACCTTCTGACATTTTACGCACACCGTGGAGGAACGCCCCGCCACTACCACTTTGCGCATCGGCGTACCGCATCGCTCGCAGGGCCTCCCAACTCGTCCATACGCGGACAGTGATCTAGAAAAATAGCCAGATTCACCATTGACGTTCACATAGAGAGAATCGAAAGAAGTCCCCCCTTGAGTCAGCGCCCGCTCCATCACCAAGCGGCAAGCACCGTAGATCTGCTCAATCTTCGGCTTCGACAATTCATTGCCACGGCGCAGCGGATGCACCTGCGCAGCCCACAGCGCCTCGTCAGCGTAGATGTTTCCAACACCCGAAACTACGGTTTGATCAAGTAAAATAGCTTTCACTGCTCTTGCCGAGCTCTGCACCTGGCGGCAAACCGAGGCCATGTCGAGGTGGGGGTCTAACACGTCGCGCCCAACGTGGCTCACGCAGGCAGGCAGTCTTCCATCTGCATCTCCCCGCCCCGCTGGCACTCCCGCTCGGTCACCTACTAACTGATCAGCGCGGAGGTATCCGAAGGTGCGCTGATCTACAAACCGCAGGGAACGGCCACCACTAGTCAGCGTCGCCCGTTCATGCTTGGAGGGCGGAGCATCCGAAGGACGCACCAGCATCTGCCCTGACATACCCAAATGCACTACTAACGCCGTGTCATCATCCAGTAACGCCCACAAGTATTTTCCCCGCACAGCCCATCCCAAGATGGCCCGCCCTCTAAGCGATCTTTCTAGCGCCTGCGGCCCACCTACCGTGTGCCTGGCCGTGCGCGGGTGCCTGATAGCGGCGTCTTCAATCAAAAAATTAGAAGTATGCTCAGCTAAACCGGCCCGAACTACCTCAACCTCTGGCAGTTCTGGCATTTACTTCCTTTCGCACCGCCTCTACATCCACGTCGAACCCCAGTGGGGTGTGGATGTCATAGCGCTTTTGCAGTTCCTCGACCGCTGCCCTTGCTGCTTCGTGCTGAGCGAGCTTCTTCGAAGAGGCAGTTCCACTAGCCACCACCTGGCCATCGACCAGGGCCTGCGCAGTGAATACCCGCGCATGATCGGGGCCTGTAGAGGTCGACTCGTAGACCGGGGAGGAAAGCTCTAGCGCGGCGGCGAGTTCCTGAAGCGTCGTCTTCCAATCCATGCCTATGCCACGCTGGACCACCTGATCCAGAAGATCGGCAAGTAGGTCTTCGACCACCTTGCGCGTCTTCTCGAGCTTATGGGTCAAATACGTGGCACCAATTAGAGCCTCTACAGTGTCAGAGAGTATGGAGTCCTTGTTGCGGCCCCCGGAAGAATCCTCACCTTTGCCTAGAAGGATGTAAGGTCCCAGATCGATCTTGCGGGCGACTGCTGCAAGCGCCGGCTGAGATACCGTAGCGGCGCGCATCTTCGCCAAGTGCCCCTCAGGGTGACCCGGATAGTCGCGATACAGCTTTTCGGTTACCACAATAGAAAGCACCGAGTCACCTAGAAATTCGAGCCTCTCGTTAGTGGGCAAGCCGCCCTCTTCGTTGGCAAACGAGCGGTGAGTCAGGGCCAGAACCAGCAGGTCTGGATCGATACTTATCCCCCAGGCCTCTGTAAGCCTGCGTACATCCGGGGTTTGACTATTCACTTTCGAGCTTGTCCTTCAACGCTGCTAAAGAGGCCCACCTGGGGTCCACATTCTGGTGTTCATGACCGGGATTGTCGGCTAGCCTAATGCCGCATTCAGGGCAAAGTCCCGGGCATTCTGGCTTACACAGAGGCGCAAAAGGAAGATCGGCAATGATCGCGTCACGGACTACCTCATCTAGCGCCACTTCGTCGGCACCCACCGTAGGCATCGAAGCCGCCTCCTCGTCGCCCTCCGCGACCAGCTTCTTCAAATGATCCTCATAGAAGAACATCTGGTCAGCGTCGATTGAGACATCGAGGGTGACCGGATCTAAGCACCTGGAACATTCGCCCGTTACCCGGGTGTCGCCCTCGACGTGGGCAAGGATCCCATCTTCCAAAGCAGTCAGTCGCACCGCTAACTCCAGATTAGGCTCCTGCGGCACCTTCAGCACTTCTGTTCCTAGATCTTCAGGAACCGAAACCGACAGGTCAATCCCAATGGTAGAACCTACCTGGGTAGGAAGCTCCCGAAGAGAAACATTTAGTCCATCTTCGAAATCAGTACTCATCTAACGTCCTTTACGAGACAGGGACTGGCGGCCCCCGTGGGTCTGCCGCATGATCTGCTGCAGCAGTTCTTCGAACTCTGCCAGCTTGGAATCCACATAGCGGTCTGCATCGCCTGCGAGCTTACCAGCTTTATTTTGTGCCTCACTGACGATGGACTGCGCCTTGGCCTGTGCCTGCGCAACCACCGTCTCCTTAGCTACCAGTTCACTGGCGCGGGCTTTCGCCCGATTCACCAGATCTTCGGCCTGTGCGCGCGCAGAAGCCGCAATCTTTTCAGATTCTGAGTGAGCGTCGGCAAGGATCTGCTGAGAACGCTCTTCGGCCTCGGACACAGCGGTCTGTGCCTGCTGGTCCGCCTCGCTCCGCGTCTGCTTCGCGTAGTCGTCAGCTTCTAACTTGGTTTGTTCTGCCTGCGAATTCGCGTCCGCGATGGTGGCAGCCGCTTCAGCATCTGCCTGGTCCAACACCTTCGACGCATCCTGGACAATGCCGTCAGCTTGCACCAGATCGTACGGCAGAGCTTCCCGAGCATTGTGCAACAATTCCAGCGCTTCCGCCTGATTTACCAGCACAGACGCGGACAGAGGAAGAGATTTACCTGAGGCGATGAGTTCGCTGAGCCGATCCAGTACAGCGATCACGTCCGAGGGCGCGTACTGTTCCTCGACCCCTTCCAGATTTTCTACCTGATCCGTTTGAGTGTCTACTTCCTCGTTGGCCATGTCTCCTCCAGCTGTTTCATCTTCTTGTATACATTTTCAGGCACTAACGACGAAAAGTCGCCACCGAAACTCGCAATTTCCTTTACCGCGGAAGAAGAGACGCAGGTGTAGCGTGCCTCGGAGGGAAGTAGAAGAGTTTCAATGCCACCAATTTCTTTGTTGAGACGGGCCTGCGTCACCTCGTTTTCTACGTCGACCATGCCGCGCACCCCCTTTATCAGCACCTCGGCCCCCAGCTGTTCGGCCGTGTGCACAATGAGGCCACTCGTACTAATCACGCTGACGTTGGGTATGTCGGCCACTGCCTGCGCAAAAAGTTCCACCCGCTCGTCGGTGCTGAACAGGGACTTCTTGGCGGTGTTATGAGCAATTGCCACGTACAGGTGATCAAATAGCGGCGCAGCTCGCCGAACCAGGTTTGTATGCCCCAGCGTGGGCGGGTCGAAAGAGCCTGGATATACTGCGGTACTCATAGGTACACCTTAACCGTTATCCGTCTCCTTTTGCGGCATTGGCGCGGTATCGGCGTAGTAAACGGTCGTGTCACCATAGTTCTTCTGAGTGATCAGATCTAGCCCTTCTGGAAGGGGCGGCTCACCGTCTCGCTTCGCCCTCTCTAATACCACGACGGCTGCCGGACGCAGCTTGGGAAGCAGACTTTCTAATAGTTGTCCGATCTGCTCGTTTGTCACGTCGTAGGGAGGGTCAATGAAAACTAGATCCCACATGTCCTCGTCATTTTCTAAAAACCCGGCGGCACTGGTGGGATATACCCGCGCGTTGGCTCTAAAGTCGGTAGCCCGCACGTTCTGGCGGATTAGGTCGCATGCCCGCTGAGACTTATCGACGAGGGCGGCCCTTAGAGCTCCCCTGGACAGCGCTTCTAGCCCTAACGCCCCGGTACCTGCATAGAGGTCGAGGACGGTGACCCCCGCGAGCGCGTCGTAGTGTTCTAGTTTCGAAAAGATAGCTTCCCGAACTCGCTCCGAGGTGGGGCGGGTACCTTTTTGAGGGACGGCTAGTTTGCGCCCTTTCGCGCTTCCTGCGATTATTCGGGTCATCGTTAGTTCTTCTCCAAAAATGCCATGTTCTCGAGCTGGGCCTTTATTGCAGCTGCAAGATTCGGATATTTAGCCAAGGTAGGGTCTGATTCTATTAGTACTTTGGCGTTACTTCGAGCCTCCTCAATCACATCGGTATCTTTTATCACGTCTAGGAATTTCAGTGAGCTGGTTGCTCCGGACTGGGCTGCTCCCAGCACGTTGCCGGATGAACGCAGAGAGAGGTCGTATTCAGAGAGTTTGAATCCGTCGGTTGTAGAGGCGAAGGCTTCTAGCCGCTGGCCCGCCAGTGACTGTGGCTGCGCGCCGGTAACCGCCATGCAAACGGCAGCCTTGTTTCCGCGCCCCACGCGTCCGCGTAGCTGGTGAAGCTGCGACAAGCCGAAACGGTCTGCGTCGAGGATGACCATCATAGTGGCATCGGGAACGTCTACTCCCACTTCAATCACGGTGGTGGACACTAGCAGCCCTACTTTCCCGGCAGTGAAAGATTCCATGACTGCATCTTTTTTGGGACCGGACATCTTTCCGTGCAAGCTGGCAGCCGGAATGTCCTTGAGGGAGGGATTCTGCCCCAAGTCCGCTATTGTTTGGGTAACTGAGGCTATCTCGTCGTCACTTTCAATCGACGGGCAGACTACAAAGACTCTGCCCCCCTTATTGATTTCTTCTCTGCTGCGCTGCCACAGTCGTTCCATCCACACTGAGTTCTGCTTGGGCACTACGAACGTCTGCACGGGCTTACGCCCCTTTGGAAGCTCCTTTATTGTGGTCACGTCCAGGTCGCCAAAAACGGTCATTGCGAGTGTCCTGGGTATGGGCGTGGCGGTAGTGACCAGCATGTGCGGGCTAGTCAGCGCGCTCGCGCGGATTTTGTCGCGTTGTTCCACTCCGAAGCGGTGTTGTTCGTCCACTACTGCTAGTCCCAGGTAAGGCAGTTGCACGCCCTCGGATAGTAGGGCGTGAGTGCCCACGACTATGGCCGGTTCCGATGATGCAAGGCGGGCCAGCACTTCGCGTTTTCTTGCCGTCTTCATGTTTCCGGTCAAGAGGAACACCGGCACTCCCCCGCCGGCAGGGCCCACTAGTTCGTCCTCAGCTAGCGTCCCGAGGGTGGAACGCAATGAGGCATAATGCTGTTCTGCCAAGATCTCTGTGGGGGCAAGAAGAGCAGCTTGATAGCTATTCTCGACCGCGGTGACCATCGCCAGCAGAGCCACGATCGTCTTTCCTGATCCCACGTCACCTTGGACGAGTCTAGACATGGCCACCCCCTGGCCCATGTCTTTATCTATCTGCTTCAGGGCATTCCTTTGTCCCTCCGTGAGAGTAAATGGCAGTGATTGCTCAAGCTTTTCCCGCAGCCCACCACGGTGGCGCGCGCACTTGGGGGCTTTCCCAGCTCGCGACTTCGCCCTCATCTGCAAAAGCGCGGTCTGAGTCAGCATGGCCTCTTCGTAGCGCATCTGTTCCGTCGCTGCTTCCACGTCGCTATCAGTCGCGGGTAGGTGCAGCTTCTTTATGGCCTCGAAGCGGACAAATGGGGTATGGCTGCCCGGCGGAATAAGATCCGGGTACGAGGCAGGATCTATAGTCCCCAATATCATCTTCACTGCTTCAATAATCTGTTCATTCTTCAGCTTTGCAGTGGTGTGATAAATCGGGATCGGAGTTTCCTGGTCGAATGCGGCCAGTTGCTCGTCGTCATCTAACACATAGCTCGGATAGGTCAGCTGCAACTGATTGCGGTACACGCTGACTTTCCCTGAGAAAAAGCCAGTTGCGCCCTCCTTCAAGCGGCGCTGGTGCCCGCTGAGGGCGCGCACATGCCGCCCAAAAAAAGTTAGGCCGATGGTGGAAGTACCATCAGTTACCTGCACGTTCAATATTGCCCGGCCGCTGCGGGCTTTACGAGATAGAGCCGATATCACTTTCCCGTACACTGTCACGTCCGCGCCCACTTCCAGCGTGGCCATGGCCCTCAGTTCGCCTTTGTGCTGATACCTGAACGGAAAATGCGCCAGGACCTGCCCGGCAGTTTCAATATTTAGCTTTACGAATTTCTTCACCAGGGCATCAGCGAAGATTCGGTTTAGCGGCGTCTGCGCGGTGACCGTCACTGAATGCCTCCAATCAGGGACTGCCCTGCCTGCCCACCGTAGATTATCTGCAGGTCCGTTCCTAATGCCGCCTCATAGTTAGCGATCTCGATAGGACCGTCCTTACTGGCTGCCAAGAGGCGCAAAGGGCGGGTTGTATCCACCTGCACTTCTTCCAATTCCGAGGTCGACCATGAGGGCGGCAGGGAAGCTACCGTGTCGGCTACAACCGCCTCTAAATCCGCGAGCGAGCGGGCCTGCGGGGAACTTCCCGCTTCCAAGAAGGACAACACGTCAAGATCATTGCGCACCCCGGCCACGTGTACCCGTTCATCGTTGCGGGCCCGGCTCGCCGCAAATTCGCGGGCCCTGGCAGATCCACACAGATAGGTAACCGCGGCGGCTCCACCGGCTAGCGCGGTCAATTCTGCCCTAGCTAAAGCGTGCGTCGAGGAGGCGTTAAGCACCACCGTTGCACCCGCCTTGGCAACTTGCTGAGCGATACCGGGGGCCTCTATGCATGCCACGAACGCCATCCTTAGCTGGGTGAGCGAGTTGGGCCGGAGCTGAATAACGTTCGAGGCAGTCTCCACCCCGCGCCGTCGTTGCAGGTAGCGGATTGTAACGTCGGCGGTTTGCACGTCAAGGGGCACTAGCGCACTGGAATGCCATACCGCAGAGCGCATAATCGATTCGCCCAGTAGCTCCTCCGGCGC
Organism: Winkia sp. UMB3158; assembly: GCF_030217145.1. Taxonomy (NCBI): domain Bacteria; kingdom Bacillati; phylum Actinomycetota; class Actinomycetes; order Actinomycetales; family Actinomycetaceae; genus Winkia; species Winkia sp. UMB3158. The sequence continues at coordinate 25,027 of NZ_JASONH010000007.1, forward strand.
ACTCCATGCCGCTTTGCCACCGTAACCATCTATCCGTGCCCGCGTATCCTGCAACGCCTTTGGACTCACGTCAGACCAGGCAGCGCTTGTCTCAAAAATATCGAGTGAATCCGCCAGCGTAGTCTTGGCCAAGCGGGCCGCCACCGGGTCCTCCGGAAGGGTGTCAGAGCGAATATCGTCACTGTAGACCTTGGACAGTTCTGCGGCTACAACTGCTGCCAACGCTTCACCGGGATCGGCAAACTCTTCTACAGGATAGAGCAATGTCAGCGCCAGAAGAAACACCACCTGGTCAATGCTCAAATAGTCATCGCGATCCTCGAGTGACTCGCAGATCTGCCCAATCCACGAGGGCGTAGACACATTCGCAAGCGAGTCCGTTACGCCCTCGAAAAAATGCAGTAGGAAATCCGCAAAATCCACGGGCCGTAGCACTCGCGGTAGGTTCACGCTCGCTCTCTGCATACCTGCGGCAATAGCTACCCCTAGGCGCCCTTCCGCAAAAGATGCGCAGGCGGCAGCAAATTCCGCTCCCCACCAAGACACGTCTGCTTCAGCAGGCAGTTGCGATACGGCCTCATATGCGCCTCCTAACGAAGCAACTGCCTGAGCCGTCCCCAGAGCGCGCGAAAACTCGGGCTGCTCCATCCGCTCCTTGAGTCCGCCTAACACACGCTGCCATAGCGCGCGTAAAGCCGGCCCATCGATCTGCGTCTGCCCACTTATTTGAAACACACCTTAAGTATTGCAAAAGCTGGGGCCTCACGAGGGTTACATCGCACCAGAAGACACTCCGACGTGAAACAGGCGACAAATGACCGCGGAGGTTTGGAGGCAGCAGTAAAATCAGTTATTCTAGACAAGTTGCTAAAAGCTTTAGCGAACTTTTTCCACTGTCGGCCATTAATTGTAAGGAGAAACCGTGGCTGCTACCTGCGAAATCTGCGGCAAGGGACCCGGCTTCGGGAAGTCCGTTTCGCACTCTCACGTGCGCACCAACCGCCGTTGGAACCCGAACATTCAGCGCGTGCGCGCCGTTGTGAACGGTACCCCGAAACGCATCAACGTATGCACCAAGTGCATCAAGTCTGATCGCGTTCCGCGCTAAGACACTTTAATATTCATTTTGGGCCGCGCCTGCGTGCGGCCCAAAAAGTGTTTAAGCTAGTTCCAATAACTCCGACTAAAGGACCAAAATGGAACTAAGTGAATTCGTATCTTCCCTCCCCAAAGTGGAATTACACGTACACATCGAGGGAACTCTAGAACCCGAACTAAAATTCGCTCTGGCCGAGCGAAACGGAATAACGCTTGATCAACAAACCCCACAGCAAGTCCGTGACTCCTACGATTTCACCGACTTGCCGTCATTCTTAGCCGCCTATTACGACGGCATGGACGTCCTGCGCACCGAAGCAGACTTTTATGACCTCGCCACCGCCTACCTAACCAAGGCAGCTTCCCAGAATGTTCGCTACGTGGAAATGTTCTTTGACCCGCAGGCACACACCAGCCGCGGAATTTCTTTCCACACCGTAATCAGTGGCATCCGCCGCGCACAGATAGACGCTGAAGCAAACCTGGGCATCGTAAGCACCTTGATTATGTGTTTTCTTCGGGATTTCCAACCCGAATATGCCATGGCGACCCTGCTGGAATCCCTACCCTACGCGCACTGGATCATGGGGGTCGGACTGGATTCTGACGAAAACGGCAATCCTCCGGCAAACTTTGAGGCCGTCTTTGCCCGCGCCCGCAAAGACGGTTACCTGCTTACCTGCCACTGCGATGTGGACATCCCTCACTCCATTGAACACATTGGCCAGGCTATTAACCAGATTGGGACTGCCAGGATCGACCACGGCACCAACATTGTCGAAGACGAATCGCTCGTAAAATACGTTGCCAAGGCCGGTATTGGCCTTACCTCCTGCCCCATCTCTAATTCTTGGATTTCAGAGGGCGGAAAGGTTGCCGAGATCAAACAGCTAGTAGGTCAGGGCGTGCGCGTAAGCATCAATTCAGACGACCCGGCATACTTCGGCGGTTACATCGGGGAAAACTTCCAATACCTCTTGGAGGCAGGGGTTGACAAGCAGTTCCTGATCGAGCGTTGTAAGGATGCCGTAGCAATGTCGTGGGCCTCCCCTACCTTGAAGCGGCAGCTTCTACAGGAGATAGCTGAGCTGGAGTATTAGTTTCCCTTGTAGGCTTCCAAGGCAGCCTTGATCATGGGGATCTGCAGTGGCAGCCGCCCGATAGAGATCACTTGCTTCTGCCAAGGTTCGTTGCGCCAGTCCCAAGCCATCTGGAAGTTTGCCGGCCATACGCCCGCAAGCACCCCGGCTGACAAAAGACCGGCAGCCTTGCGAGTCTTTGGATGCATGAGTCCAGCAGCGCAGGCTAGCTCCAAGACGCCAGAGGCGTAAGTCCAGAATCGTTTATCACCGGGAATGAAATCCGGGATAATACCATCAAATACTTCCGGTTTTACGAAATGCATGGTGCCTACTGGGATAAAAACAAACGGTAAATGACTAGCCTTCATGGCAGATATTTTATACCCCAACGTACAAAAAAGCGGTGAGGCAAGGCCTCACCGCTTTTGTGTTCTAGTAGCAGTTACATATTCTTCTTATACCGCATTGCGCCTACACCTGCGGCAACAGCCCCACCAGCAATCAGTAGCAGCGAGATGGCAGGCACGCCGGTACGTGCCAGAGAACTTGTGGAGGAGTTCCCCGCCTTACCAGAGGCGGCAGTGGTCTTACCCTTGTCACCTTCCGCCGGCTTAGATTCCGTAGAGTGGTCCTTGTCGGAGCCAGGCTCTGCGCTCGGCTCAGTAGGCTCAGTAGGCTCAGTAGGCTGACTCGGTTCAGAGGGCTTCGCATCCTTGTTTTCTGGGAGTGCATTCAGCACAGTGAAGAACAGGTCTGTCTGGTCAGTGCGTCCGATAACGTTCTGGGCGCCGGGACCAGAAGCTGCAATTCGCAACTGGGAGCCGGTGTGGTTTTGTCCGCCCAGAGCGTCCTCACCATTGGTAGGCGCGTTGGCGTAGTTGATTACCATCGGAGCACCATCAGCAGTTAGCAGCCTCGTGGTTAGACCCGCGGTGCGGTCTTGGTCGCTAGTGATCTGGCTGGTGTGTGCGTGATCTGCAGTGGCAACGATCAAGGTGGGTTCGCCCGACTGGCTTACCCACTTCTGGGCAGCCTGAATAGCCTGGTCCAGATCGTCCAGTTCACCAATCTGCCCACAAGCATCCGCATCGTGGTCGGACTTGTCGATCGAGGCGCCCTCTACCTGCATGAAGAAGCCGTTCTTATTCTGCAGAAGATCCATAGCCTTAGTGGTCATCGCCGCCAAAGTGGGCACCGAATCACTGCGCTCCGGATTTACCTGGCAGGCCTTCGCTTCGCCCTCGGCCCCATCAGCGGTAGGGGTAGTGCGCAGGAATTGGCGTGGCATGTTGCCTTCAGAGAATAGCCCCAAAACCGGAGCATCCTGGTCAGCTTTCTTTACCGACTCCAGTCCTGCCGCATCAGTGACCACGGTGTACCCGTTTGCCTTGGCATTGTCTAGCACAGACTTGCCCTTAGTCCACTGGGTAGAGCCGCCAAACTTTCCGGATACCTGCACCTTCTGGGCGAAGGCCTTCGCTCCGCCGCCCAAAGTGACATCGGCGCGCACATCAACGAGCTGCTCTGCGATGGATCCCAGTCCCCCATTCTCGCGGAACTGCTTCTTGAACTTCTCGCCCTGGCAAGCCTGCTTGTTCTTGTCCATCTCGGGGCCGTAGCACTTCCGGTTGAGGGCGTGAGTAGCAGCCCCCGCAGGAGTAGCATCTTCAATCTCGGCTGTGGAAACGTTGCCGGTCTTCATACCGCGAGCCTTCGCGTTCTCGAGAAGGTTAGGAACAGGCTTGCCCAACATGTCAACGCCAATGGCTCCGTTGTAGGTCTTAGTGCCGGTATTCCAAGCAGTAGAAGAGGCCGCAGAGTCGGTTACATAGTTAGGTTTACCGGTTTGAGGATTGAGCGAGAAGTGCGTGTAAGACCCGGTGTACTTCAGATTGTCTAGTCCTGGCAGACGCCCGTTGGCGCCGTACAGGTAGTTGCGAGCAGAAGTGATCTCGCTGTCGCCCATGCCATCGCCAATGAAGACAATGACGTTCTTCGCCTTGTCAGTTGACCGGCCTGGCCCGGACTCGCCATACTGGGCGCATTCGCCCGGTTTCGGGGCAACTACCTTGCCGTCCTTATCTATCTTGTAGCACGTATCCTGCACATTCTGGGCCTCTGCAGGTTTCTTCACCAGGTCATTGGCAGCGCCCTGTTCACCTAGACCAAGAGCGTTCTTGATAGTAAAGAATGTGTCAGTCTGATCTGTTTGACCAATGACGTTTTCCTCACCGGGACCGTAGGCGCCAATGCGGAGCTGGGCTCCGGTGTGTTGCATTGACGAATCAGTAGTCGGCTGCGTTCCGTAGGCCACAGTCATAGTCGAGCCTTCCTCCGTGCGCAAGCGCGTTGCGAAGGCTACCGAATCCTCGCCATCAGGCACTACCTGGCTGGTGTGAGAGTGATCTGCAGTGACTACCACCAGGGTGTTTCCGTCAGCCTTAGCAAAGTCCAAGGCAACCTTGGTGGCCTCGTCGAGGCGGCCGGTTTCGCCAATTTGCCCGCAAGCATCAGCGGCGTGATCGCGCTTGTCGATGGATGCGGACTCTACCTGTAGGAAAAATCCCTTGTCAGAGTCCGGCTTGTCCAGCAGGTCAATGGCCTTTTCGGTCATTGCCTTCAGTTCTGGTTCGGAACCAATTTCCTGCTTTTTACAGGTTTGCGGTTCTGCGGTGGCTCCACCTTTCACGGCCTCGGAAGGGGCAAAGGTAGTTTCCATGTTTCCGGGGCTAAATAGGCCAAGCACCGGATTTTGTTGATTCGCTTCAGAGATCTTTTCCAGGTCCTCGGCGGTTTCGGCTACCTGGAAGCCGTTGTCCTTGGCATTTTCGAGGACGGATTTACCGGCCTTCCATTTGGTGTCATACTTAGCTTCACCCTTTAGGAAGGGATTGGTGTTTCCAGAATCTTTGGCAACAACCGAATCGAAATACTTGCGGCCGCCACCCATGGTGACGTCGGCGCGAGTATCGATTAGCTGTTCAGAAATTGACCCGATCCCGCCATTTTCGCGCAAGTCCTCGCCCTTAGCAGGCTTGGGTCCAGTCGGAGAGTAGTAGGACCGGTCGGTGGCGTGGGCGCCCATTACTGCAGGAGTTGCGTCCTGAATCTCGGCAGTAGAGACGTTGCCTGTGCGCATGCCAGCGTTCTTGGCAACTTCCAACAGGTTCTCTTGGGGTTTGCCTTTTAGGTCGACTCCGATGGCACCGTTGTAAGTCTTGGTACCGGTAGACCAGGCAGTGCCTGATGCAGCCGAATCCGTAACGTAGTTAAAAGAACCGTCTTTATTAATCGAGTGGTGAGTGTATAGGCCATCCGAAGTCAGCTCGTCAAGCCCCTCAAAGCGGCCGCCCGCCCCCTTCAGATAGTTGCGCGCAGCCGTGATTTCCTGCTGGCCCATGCCATCACCAATAAGCAGGATGACGTTCTTGGCTTTTGCGTTGCTTCGCTGCTGGCCGGCAGTGCCAAACTGGGCACAATCTCCGGGGCCAGGGGCTACAACATTCCCGTTGCCATCCATGGTGACACATGAGTTGGGACCGTTATAACCGCGGGTCGTCGGTGAATCAGCTGCGGAGGTAGCAATGCCTGCTATGGGGGCTGCAAGCAGCGCCAGAGCGCCAATCCCTCCGATCACCTTCGAATTCTTTTTCAACATATCCTCTTCCTGTCATAGGACGCTATAGCACTTGGGCATAAAGTGCCTGCCAGCATCGAAGCAGAAAGATGCTAAGAAAAAAGAAAGCCAAGTTTACCGGCAAGTAAACAGAGCTGGTCAACAGCTAAGACATCACTTCCAGAAGCGATCCAGGCCGCGCTTGTCCTCGATCTGCGCCCGGATGATCTCTTCGAGCAGATCGTAATCAGTTTCCTGATCGTACCTAATTCGAAAGAGCTTCTTGCCGTGCGTATAACCGACTTTCTCGATCTTGGGTAAGAACTGCTCAAAGATATTCTTCTCGACAGCCACGGACATATGCTTAGTAGCCGCGTACAGGCCGAGAATAAAAGTACCCTCAAGCAAAAACATCGGCTTGTTCCACTTGATTACGGGCTCTAACTCCGGGAACTTTGTAGCAACCCACTCAAGCAAGCCAGCGTAGGAATCGCGTGCTTCGCCCTCTGACACACTAGCGATGAAATCCTTGAAAATGCTTATATCCACCATACCTAGATGCTACGTCCGCGGCTCCAATCAGGCGCGCTGAGAGTCGACAATCTTCTCCATGAAGGTCAGGTCCAGCCATCTACCAAATTTGTTCCCCACCTGAGGAAATTCGCCAACCTTTGTAAAACCGAGTTTTTGGTGGAGCCTGATCGAAGCATCGTTGGTAGCTTCAATCCCCGCCACTATTGTGTGATAGGGCTGAGCCCGCTCAACCAAAGACGAGAGCAGCAGCGTACCTATGCCCTTGCCAGCACACTCAGGTGCCACATAAATCGAATTTTCTACACAGGCAAAATATCCTGGCCACGGCCGGAACGCAGACAGCGAGGCGAATCCAACTACCTCATTGCCGTCCAGCGCCACGATTACCGGGTATCCTTCGTCTTGATGCCCTGCCAGCCAAGCACGCCTATTAGCAACATCTACAGGCTCTTCAGTCCACACTGAAGTCGTGTGCTCTATAGCGTGATTGTAAATGCGGGTAATCGCCTCAAGATGGTCTTCACTCGCCTCTGTCACACGAAGCTGACCCACTACTGCAGCACCTCGCCTGGCGAGCCAGCCCCATCTATCTTGCGCTCCCCCTCGATCGTCACACCTTCGTCGAAGGTCCAATCCCCCTCTACAACAAAGGAAGATGCCTTCTTCAGTGACGGAACCCCCTTCGGGAAACGCTCCTCGAATTGTGCAATCGTCTTGTAGTAATCGGGATCCAGCTGCACGAAGGGTGCCTCCTCGACCTGAGAGACTAGACGCGCATCGGCAGTTAGCTCGTACACATCGGAGCGCACGAGGGCCAAATCAGAGGTGGTCTTAACGGGTAAGAAGCGCTCACGGCCAACCAGAATCGCGGTCGCTCCGGGGAAAGACTGGACTGCAGCCCCCATAGCCGCTTCAATCTGGTACACCTCGGTGCTGTTCTTGTCAGTGGGATCTACAGTCTTCTTGTTGCGGATCAGTGGCAGCCCAAGGACGGCTTTCCTCTGTACCAGTGTGTCACGCAACACCTGCAGGTCGAACCACAAGTTATTGGTGTGGAAGTACGGGTGGCGATGCTCATCAGTAAAGAAATGCATCTGCTCTTTTGGAGTCTGAGCGGTGTCCCGCAATATCAGCTGCCCATCGCTCTTCCGCCTGGCTAGGTGGCCCCCTTTACGATCGGCAGGGGTACGTTCGCAAACTTCTGCCGCATATGGCGCACCTGAGGCGGCGAACCAGCCCGCAATATGCGGATTCGGGTAGCCGCCCAAATTATCCGAATTAGAAGTACACGCGTAGCGGTATCCGGCCTCTAGGAACTTATCAAGTAAGCCAGTCCCCAGTAGGGCTGTGTATATGTCACCGTGGCCGGGAGGGCACCACTCAAGTGACGGATCTGCTGGCCACTGAACAGGCTCAAGGTTGTCGGTTCGCAGTTTTGGTTCCTGGTTTTGCAGAAAATCCAGCGGGAGTCCGTCAACTTTGATGTCGGGGTAGTTCTCAAGTGCCCGCAACGTCGATTCCTGGGTGCGGAAAGAATCCATGAGTAAAAGAGGGAGGGTTGCATCCCAGTTCTGCCGCACTGCTCTAACTTGCTGGCAGATCAGATCCAGGAAGGACTTGCCATCGCGCACGGGTATAAGGGACTTCGCGTCGTCCAATCCCATAGACGTGCCTAGTCCGCCGTTGAGCTTTATGTAGACGGTCTTCTGAATAGCCTCTTTTGCCTGCTCGTCACTAACCGGAGTGGAGTCAAGACTCTGCACCTCAGTGAGGGGATCAATCGTCTCCTCTGGAATTAGCCCGGTAGCTCCCGCTTCCAGCTCCCTGTAGTAATGGGTGAACACGTTGATCGCATTCTGGTCGACGCCTTTGGCGGCCATTTTTTGCTGCGCTGCTTGCAGTCCTTTTTCACTCATAGGAACATCATAACTACATTGCAGCTAGTGCCTGTAGCTTTCCCAGCCCCCGGAAGCAGATAGCAATTTCCCGTCCAGACATACGCCTTCACCTGCCATTACCTTGCCTATTGCGCGCAAGCCTGTCGGCAGTTCTATGTGGCTAGGAATAGTGGCAAGTAGCGCGTGGTCTTCGCCCCCACAAAGCACATTGTCTAACGGATCGGCGCAGCTACCTTCCAACGCCGAAATAAACGGCTTTAAAAGTGAATAATCAAGATCCATGCGCACTTGAGAAGCCTTTGCGATGCGGCGAGCATCCTTTAGAAGGCCGTCAGAGACGTCCATCATCGCGCTCGCGCCGGCCTTGGCAAGCGTCGGCCCCATCTGCAAAGGCGGATTCGGGGCGCGGAATATCTGAACCGCTTGCTGCTCGCGCTGAGAGCGTGCCTTTCTTCCCTCGCTGAGTAGTTCCAGCCCCGTTGCCGAGTAGCCTAGGGTGCCAGCCAAGACGATGCGGTCCCCTACCTTCGCACCGCTACGCAGCACTGGCTGTAGACCTGCCATATCGCCGAGGGCGGTCACAGAGATGGCTAGAGTGCGCGACTGAGTTAAATCTCCGCCGACTACGCCGCAGCCAAGCGGACGAGCACGGTCGGCTAGTCCTTTAGCGAAATCCACTAGCCAACTGACTTCAAGGGATGGCGGGAGTGCGAGCGAGCATACCAGTGAGGTCGGGTGGGCTCCCATTGCAGCGACGTCAGCTAGATTCTGAGCAGCCGCTCGTTGGCCTATCTCGAAAGCAGAAGACCATTCTCTTTTGAAATGGCTCCCTTCAACCAGCATGTCGGTAGTAATGACATAGCGGGAATCCGGCGCTTTTACAACAGCACAGTCATCGCCTGGGCCGATGACTGTCTGGCAGCCAGTGGGCAGAAAAGGGACGAAGGCACCAATGAGTGTGCCTTCGTCCACTTCCGAGATTTTCACTGCCGCCCCTGCTGAGAGGCGTACAGGCACAGCGCAGCTGCCGCTGCGATGTTTAGGGATTCAGCTTGCCCTGACATGGGTATCGACACCGTAGCAGTGCATGCCTCCAGCTGATCCTCGGCAAGGCCATGCGCTTCGTTTCCAAGTACCCAAGCGTGTGGCGATCCTAGCCCAACAGGACCCTTATTTGCGCTGAGGACGGGAAGGGGAACTTCACCTTTGCCGTCAGCGCCGAGGAAGGCGATACCCTTTCGGGCCAACACGTCATAGACCTCGTCAAAGGTAAGGTCGGCAACCACGGGCAAATGGAAGACCGATCCTGCCGAAGCACGAATAACCTTAGGACCGGCAGGGTCAGCACTGCCCTTGCACATAACCACGCCAGCAGCACCAAAAGCATCGGCAAGCCTAATAAGAGTGCCAGCGTTGCCCGGATCTTGCGTTTGCGGACAGATGACCACTGGGCGTGCCGACGCTACCGCTTGCTCGGCGATCTTCTCCAGGTCCCCACCAATGGCGTCCCGGGAGGCAACGGCAATAAAGCCTTGCCCGTCCGAAGACATGGCGTTGACCACGGAATCGTCGCAGTCATGCATCCATTCGGTAGTCTGCAGGGCCAGCTGTACAACATCGGGCCTACGCCCTGTAGCTAGCTCGCCCACGTAGATGTCTTTTACCGCATCGGGAGCAAACCTGCACAGCTCAGCTACAGCCTGAGGGCCTTCTACTCTTATCTGCAACGACTTAACGCGGAAAGCGCGCCCCGAAAGGCGCTTTACCGTACGTACCCGATTTGTATTCGGGTCGGTAAGTCGTTCGGGACGCGCGTTCACCTGCTCCATTTACTTAGCAGCCGGAGCGTTTACGTCTTCGGGCAGAGCCTTCTTTGCGGTGTCAACCAAGGAAGCGAAGGCAGCCGGTTCGCTGACGGCCAGTTCGGCCAGCATGCGCCGGTCAACCTCAACCTCGGCCAGGCGCAAGCCCTGCATGAAACGGTTGTAAGTCATGCCCTCGGCGCGGCATGCAGCGTTGATACGCTGGATCCACAGCCTGCGGAAGTTACCCTTACGCTTCTTACGGTCCTTGTAGTTGTAGACCATTGAGTGGGTAACTTGTTCCTTCGCCTTACGGTAGAGGCGGGAACGCTGTCCCCTGTAGCCAGATGCCCGATCCAGGGTGGTGCGACGCTTCTTACGAGCGTTGACAGACCTCTTGACACGTGCCATTAGTATGTTCTCCTTTTATTCTTAAAAGCTTTAGATGCCCAGCTGACGCCTTGCGTGGCGAGTCATTGCGGGGTTCATGACGGTGTCCTTGGACAGGCGACGCTTACGCTTGGAGGACTTGACCTCTAGCAAGTGGCGCTTGTTGGGGTGCTCGTGCATGAGCTTGCCGGATCCGGTCACGCGGAACCGCTTCTTTGCACCAGAGTGCGTCTTCATTTTCGGCATTTCGTGTCCTTGTCTATTGCGGCAAAGCCGCGTTGTATCTAGGAAATTTTTGCTTTAGGAGGCTAGTCTTGCTGTTCTTTTGCAGCTGCCGCAGCGCGGGCTGCTTTACGAGCGTCTTTTTCAGCCTGACGGTTACGCTTCACAGGACGACCATCCTGGTGAGACCTACGCTGCTGCGATTTGGCCATCTTCTTGCGCTTTACCGGACCGAGCACCATAGTCATGTTGCGCCCATCCTGACGAGGCATGGATTCAACGGTGCCCAATTCCGACACGTCATCTGCAAGACGTTCCAACAGTTTCACACCAAGTTCGGGACGAGACTGCTCACGTCCACGGAACATGATCATGACCTTTACCTTGTCGCCACCATTCAGGAAGCGTTCGACATGCCCCCTCTTGGTTTCATAGTCGTGTTCGTCAATCTTCAGGCGGAAACGAATCTCTTTCAGCTGCGTATTGGCCTGGTTACGACGTGCCTCACGAGCCTTCTGTGCGGCCTCGTACTTGTACTTGCCGTAATCCATGAGCTTCGCAACCGGCGGCTTAGCGTTGGGAGCGACCTCGACTAGGTCAAGACCAGCCTCCTGGGCTAGATGCAGCGCCTGATCGACGCGAACGACGCCGACTTGCTCGCCCGAAGGGCCAACTAGGCGGACCTCAGGGACGCGAATGCGATCATTAATTCGTAGCTCGCTGATGATTACTCCTTGACTATTTGAGTGGTGGCACGAAAAAACCTCCGCACCAAACGCATGCGGAGGTTACCCATATCAGCCTTTTTGGCTACCCGGACCCATGTTGGTTCCAAGGTGGGATCGCTCCACTTACGCACCGGTCTAACCGGTTGTTGACTTAATACTAGCAAAAGACTGCCGGTACGAAAAGGTAGTAGCGGGTGGTACCGCTCACCTCAGTACGGGGATCAGGTGCAGTGGAGCACATCTTGCAACAACCATCTGATCTTGCCCGAGGACGGCGCATGCCCTGGTCGCATCTTCTTTAGACTCGGCCTCAAAACGAAGCAGAGTCGCTCCCGTAGCAGTCGCGGAAAAGCGTAGGAAATGGCACCCGAAGTGGGCGCATACCTGCCGCACATGGTTATGCAATTGCTCATCTTCAGTAGGTGGAAGCCAGGTATCCCCCGCAGCCAGAGCCATGAGGGCTGGTTCCGGCAGTACTATTCCTGCGGGTGGATCTACCACCAGTAGTGCGTTTGCACTGATTGCAAGTAGCGCGATCCTTTTACCGGGCAACGGGATGGGACGATGGTTAGGAAAACACCCCTCTAGCTCGGTGAGACTCGTAAAAGCTGCCAAGCCGACACCGTCGTCAGGAAGCACGAAGGTAGCGAACTTGGGCGTCTGACATTCACCGTCGCCTACCTTCGGGTTGATGGCAAGAAGAAGACGTTCGCCCTCACACAGAGCCCGTTGGAACGCCCGTGCTCCCTGGCGCATGGCTTGCACTAGCGCGGCAGGCGCACTGCCGTCATCGCTGCGGTCCACCTGGTAGCTGAGTCGCTTTGACACCTTCTGCCTCTGGGAGGAATCCACTAGGCAACCTCCCGCGCGGCAGCGAGCGCCTGTTCCAGCGTAAATGCACCCTGATAAAGTGCCTTGCCTACAATCAATCCCTCGACGCTGCCCAGTGCAGCAATGGCCTTTATATCCTCTATCGAGGAGATGCCGCCGGAAGAGACAATGGCCGCGTCAGTGCGGGCAGCTACCTCTTCCAGCAACGGAAGATTCGGGCCGGACATCATGCCGTCGCGGGAGACATCGGTCACCACGTAGCGGGCGCAGCCGGCTTCGTTCAAGAAATCAATAACCTCAAATACATCCCCGCCCTGGCGCTTCGTGCCCCTGGCAGCAAGAGTGTGCCCGTGCACATCCAGGCCCACCGCTACCCGCGGACCGTAAGAGCGGATTATCTGCTTGGTCCATTCCAAGTCTTCTAGCACCACGGTCGACAGGTTTACGCGAGTTGCCCCCACGGACAGAGCCCGTCGAATTGAGGATTCGTCGGCAATGCCGCCAGACATCTGGATTTTTACATCCAATTCGCCAGCTATCTGCGCCAGCAGCGGCGCATTGGAGCCGCGACCAAACGCAGCATCCAAATCAACTAAATGGATCCACCCAGTACCGGCAGCAATGAACTGTTCTGCCACCTCTTTTGGTGAACCGTACTGATTCTCCTTGTCAACGCTCCCCCGCGACAGGCGCACCGCCTGCCCCGCCTCAACATCAACTGCGGGAAGAATATCTAGCATTATTTCTCCCTTACCCTCATAAGCCATTTTGAGATGATCTGCTGGCCTACTTCTCCGCTGCAGTGAGGCAGGAATTGCAGTCCAACTAGGGCCCCATTTTCTACCGCTGCAACCAGCTTTTCTTGGCCCGTCGTCATAGTGGTTAGGGGCGGTTTCAAAGGGCCAGGCCCCAGCAGCGTAGCCGGATCAGTGTGAGCGGCATATGCGGACGGGAAACTAAGTGGCTCACCGTTTAGATCGCCAATCAAAGGACTCTTCGACGGTTCCACCCGAAGATGCTGCTCGCTAAAATTGCGCCTATTGACGTTGCCGGGCCACTGCGCCAGGCTGCCGCCCTCTAAGTCCTCAACGTTCTCGAACAAGAGGTGCATAGGGCTGCCCACAACCAAAACGTGCCTTCCGCCGGCTAACCGGCGGTCCAGCAAGTAGTCCAAGCGCGCGGAAGAAAAATAGTCTGCAAGAGCCTGGTGACTATCTTCTCCGGCGATAACCAGCGCATCTGCCGCGAGCGCCTGACTGCCAGAAGGAGACAGATCTACTTGGCAACCTGCACTGGTTAATAAATCCTGCAGCCCTTTTGCTTCCTCGTGGAGCGGGAAGAAAGCAACGTTCATTCGCCTTTTTTCTTTCGCCTCATAGCTTTGCGCAACGCTTTTAGTCCTGCCATTCGGCCCATGCGGGAGGCATCAATGTTTTCGTAGTCGGCGGGAGTAGATTTTCCTAGCAACAGATCCTCCACGCGCCCATCGGCAGTGGAGATTACTAGCCCTGCCGGTAGGTCTGCCCCTTCGGCCCCCTTCTGGTAGCGTCTTGCGATCACCTGCCCGGAGACACCGGGTTCGCCCTGGTCCCCGTTCCCTAACCAACTAACCAGGAGCACGACTCCAAGCGGGGAGGTCTGTGAAAGCAGCTTTGCCAGTTCATCTGCTTTCTTCGGCATTGGCCGATCCGCTCCCAAAAGCGCATTTAGGTCGTCCTCGGGATCGGGTTCCACCTCGAGCCAAACGGCAGCCCCCGTATCAGTCATCAGCACCTGTCCAGGTAGAGATGACATTGCGAGAACTGCGGCTACGGCCTCGACAGAAGCCAGCGGCGTCATTACTAAAGCCACAGAGCGGGCATGCGAATCGGCCTCACCCATCTGCCCGGTCAGCTCGCGCAGCGCCTCATCCCAGTCGTCACCAATTTCCTCGCTCATGTCCCCTCCTGCCGGTAACCAATGTTCCTAGCCTAATCGTTTGCTGAGGCCAGCTCTTGCGCGACTGCCCTGGAGCGGTAACGCTCCGCCCCCAGCGAACCGGTTGCCATCTTGTTAATTATCATCGCGATGGCGCCGTCGCCGGTAACGTTGCAGGCAGTGCCGAAGGAGTCAATGGCTACATAGAGAGCTACCATCAGCCCGTACATCGGATCGGTAAATGCCAGCATGCCCTGCAGCACTCCTTGCGCTGCGGTAATTGCACCCCCCGGCACGCCCGGGGCAGCGATCATGGTAATTCCGAGCATGGCAATGAATCCGGCATAGGTGCCGAAGGAAACGCTTACCCCGCTCATGTACAGGACAGCCATCGAGAAGGCCACGATCTTAACAGTCGAGCCAGCAAGATGAATGGTGGCGCACAACGGCACGGTAAAGGAAGCGACCTCGGTAGACACCCCGTTCTTTTCAGAACAGCGCAGCGTTACGGGAATGGTGGCTGCGGACGAAGCGGTGCCAAGCGCGGTCAGGTAGGCAGGCATCATGCGACCCAACGCCACCAATGGGTTGGTGCGGGCGATAACACCGGCGAGTAGGTACTGCAGGATCAGCATCACGAAAGTTAGCAGGATAGAAACAATTACGATCTTAACCATTGCCACAATTACGGAGGCAATTTCGCCGGACTTAGTTAGGTTCATGAAGATGCCGAAAATATGCAGAGGCAGTAGCGGCACGATTGTCTTCTTGATCGTGGCCAACATGATGTTGCGGAATTCGCGCATGCCCTCACGCATTATTCGAGAATCCACCGAAGCCACCCCAATGCCAAGCAGGAAGGCAAGCACGAGGGCGGTAAACACGTCGAAGACGGGAGGAATAGTGAAGTCGTCCCCCAGTAGTGAAGAAACGGCTCCCCCCGGTGCCCCAAGTTTCACCATCTTCTGCCCCGCCAGCAGACTGGGATATAGCGCCTTTGTCACAAAGTAGGTGGCAAAGCCCGCAAAGAGAGTTGACCCATAGGCAATCAAGGTGGTGATCAGTAGCCACTTCCCAGCGCTTGCCCCCAAATCCGCCAGCGCTGGCGCAACGAGGCCGACAATGATCAGTGGAACCACAAATCCGAGGTACTGACCAAACACAGCATTGAAGGTAGCGAAAGGAACCACGAACCAGTTGGGTACGAACAGACCGAGTCCGATACCGGCTGCAATCGCGACCACCACCCAGAACAGCAGCGTACGGAAGACCTTTGGCATCTTGATATGAGCCATGAATTTATCTCTCCATATAGACAAAGGGGCAAATTACACTGTAAATTCCACGTTCGCGGTTATCGCCCTCAACCATCATATGAAACTTTTCCTCTCAGATAGCGTGCATGATATGGCCCACTTCTCCCCCGCATGCCCCAGCGGTAGCCGACCGGTAACATTAACCGCGTGCGAATCGTAAATCTTCTAGACCGCGGACCAATCGACTACTTGGAAGGGGATCGCACGCAGCGGCAAATCCACGCCGAGGTGGCAGCCGGGCGCAGCGAAGACACCCTGATCCTGCAAGAGTTTAAGCCGACCTGGACTGCTGGACGGCGAACCAAGCCCCAAGACATTCCGGATACCACTATCCCGGTAATCGAAATGGATCGCGGCGGCTCTGTCACCTGGCACGGACCGGGGCAACTAGTGTGCTATCCCGTAGTCAAACTCGCCGAGCCTATAGATGTGGTCAAGTTTGTCCGCAACATCGAAACTGGCGTACGCCGTTGCATAGAAGATAACTGGCATATAAAAACGGACATTGTAAAAGGGCGCTCCGGGGTGTGGATTCTGCGGCCAGGCATGCAAGATCGAAAAATCTGCGCCATCGGCGTCAAGACTGCACTTGGCACCACGATGCACGGCCTCGCCCTGAACTCCTACCCGGACATCGAATCCGGCTTCGGCAAGATTATTCCCTGCGGCCTAGCGGACGCCGGGGTCACTTCTCTTGAAGTCGAAGGAGCGCATGTATCCTTGCCAGACGTCGCCAAGGCCCTCGTGCCCGCCCTGGAAGAGGCACTCCAAGAAAACCGACAGGCAGGAAACTAAACTAGATGTCTACCGTTCCAGATCCTGAAGGCCGCAAGCTCCTTCGCATCGAGGTTAAGAACTCGCAAACCCCTATCGAGAAGAAGCCAGCTTGGATTAAGACCAAGGCGGTTAGCGGCAAGCGCTACATGGAAATGCGCCAGCGCGTCCGAGACGCGGGCTCCCACACGGTATGTGCAGAAGCCGGTTGCCCCAATATCTTCGAATGTTGGGAAGACCGCGAGGCAACGTTCCTAATCGGCGGCGCCCTATGCACCCGCCGCTGCGACTTCTGCGATATTGCCACCGGCAAGCCCACAGAATACGACAAAGACGAACCTCGCCGCGTCGCCTCTGAAATCGCTGCCCTACAGCTCAACTACGCCACTGTTACCGGGGTCTCCCGTGACGATCTAGAGGACGGTGCCTCCTGGCTGTACGCCGAGACCTGCCGGCAGATCCACCAGCAATCGCCCAGCACAGGGGTGGAGCTGCTGGTAGACGATTTCCGGGGCAAAGATGCTGCCCTCGACGAAGTGTTCTCTTCCAAGCCGGAAGTATTTGGACATAACCTCGAGACGGTGCCGCGCATCTTCAGGAAGATCCGCCCAGCATTTAGGTACGAACGGTCCCTAGAGGTGCTGCGCAAAGCCCACGACGCCGGACTGATCACCAAGTCCAACTTCATCCTGGGAATGGGCGAAACTACTGCCGAAATTGTGGAGGCGATGAAGGACATGCGCTCCGCGGAGGTAGACCTGCTGACCATTACCCAGTATCTGCGTCCCTCGCCCCTCCACCACCCCATCGACAGATGGGTAAAGCCAAAGGAATTCGTAGAACTCTCTAAGATCGCCTACGATCTGGGCTTTAAAGGGGTAATGTCCGGGCCGATGGTGCGCTCGTCCTACCGTGCTGGACGCCTGTGGGCCAAAGCGATGCGCGCCAACGGTAGCCCGCTCACGCCCGAACAGGAACGGCTGTACTTTGAGGGCACTACCCGCCAGGAAGCCTCAACGCTCCTGGCGGACAACCCCGCCCTCGCTAACGCTTAGACCAGTTTCGCAGCGGCCCTGCGGTCATGCTTGCCCGTGGGGCCGAGCGGAATCTGATCTACCAGTACCAGCTTTCGCGGCAGTTTAAACCGGGCAATATATTTCTCTGCCCAGTTTCTGACCTGTTCTAACGAGGGCGGATTCTGCCCCGGGACAGCGACCACGGCTATGGTCTCTCCCCACTTCGGGTCCGCAGCTCCGACCGTGCACCAATCTTTTAGTCCGGCAATGCCCGCGAGCGCCCGGTCTACTTCGGCGGGGTGAATGTTCTCTCCTCCCGAAATTACGATCTCTTTGGAACGGCCGACAATAGTGAGTAGGCCCTCTTCGTCCCAATGGCCTACATCGCCGGTAGCCAAGGGGGCTTCTTCAAGCACTATCTGCCCCTGCCGTAGCCATCTACTTACCACGTTGGGCCCGCTGATTGTCAGCTCCCCATCTACCCCGGGTTCGGTTACGGGCTCGCCGGAATCGTCGCACACTTCCACCCGCGTGTAGGGGAATGCGCGCCCGGCCGCAATGGGATGGTCGGCAAGAAGCCGCTGGGGCAAACAGGTACAGGTGGCCGCCGCCTCGGTCATTCCCCACACGTGGATCGGGGTAAGCCCAACGCTAATCATCTGGAGCGCCAGATCCCTGTCCAACGGCGATCCTCCCACGAGCGGAATTCTAAAGTCAGGCAGGTCTTTTGCGGTGAAATCCGGCTGAGAACACAGCGCCTTGAACATTGTCGGGACAGCGAACATAGTATTCACATGCCACTTCTTCAACGTTTGCACTAATTCGGCGGGGCGGAATGCTGGCACGATCACTACTGTGCCGCCGCTACAGAACAGATCAGTAGACAGCCCGTTGAAGCCACCAATGTGGGACAGCGGCACAGCTACCGCCAACGTGTCGCGTCGATCGTAGCCAAAACCTTCCCTAAGGTTCCGCCACCCCCACCAGAGATTGGCATGAGTCAGCACTGGCCCCTTAGGTTCACCGGTCGTACCGGAAGTAAAAATGATAGCGGCAGGCGTATCCTCCGTGCACTCGACCGGCTGTGCCGTAATAGGGGAAAACCCGCCCAACCAATGCAGCCAATCCTGGCGAATAGGCACGACCTTTGCCTCCCACGAGTCACAATCAGCCCGATCCGTGAACACGAGCTTCGGCCGGGCCCTCCGCAGCAAATCCGTTACCTCGGCTCCAGAGAGGCGAACATTGATCGGATTTACAATTGCTCCTAACCAAGCGCATGCCGCATAAGTAAGCAGATGCAACGGGTGATTGGCACAAACTAACGAAACCACGTCGCCAGCGTGCACGCCCTCACCGTCTAGAAAATTCGCCAAGCGAGACACTACCTCTAGGCTCTCTTCGGCGGTCAGCTGGCCTCCAGGAAAAACAAGGTTTACCTTGTCGGGTTCGCGAAATACTGCCCGCTTCAGATGGGAAACCGGAGAAAAATCTACATTTGAAAAAGACATGCGCGCACCTTTCAGCCAATACAAAACCCGCCCCTTAGGGCGGGAACACCAGCTACCTAGCCAGTGACGGGAAACGAATTTTACGAATACCCCTGGCAATGCCGAAAGTAACTAGTACAGAAACGGCCCACATGCACCACAGGATAGAAACAGCCATAGTCAGTTTCGTAAGCGCAGAAAGAATCAGCGATAACGCCACAAACCAAATCAGCAACACCAAAATGTACAGACTCAGCGGCCCCTGCAGCCCTCTTCGCGCTGCAAGCACCCCCAAGATAGCCAGCCCCACGGCAAGTGCGATGAGCCCGACAATGCGCATGCCAAGGTGTGAATCAGCGACGTTAAACAGTGCAACCGAACCCAATCCGAATGACACCAACATGTCAGCAGTTAGGATTCGCCTAGCAAAAGAGCGATTTCGCCTACGAATACCGGCCCTTTTAGAACTTGTCTTACTGTCCACGCTGCCTCCTCACCCCGACAGTTTATCCCGATGCCGGTAGACTTTGCCCATGGACACAATCGAGGTAAAAGGTTCGATACGCCTAGGACAATTTCTGAAACTCGCCGGAGTGGTAGAAGACGGAGCTACCGCCCGACTCGCAATCCAAAGCGGCGACGTTGAAGTAAACGGAACTACAGAAACAAGACGTGGATCCCACTTGAGCGACGGGGACATAGTGACGGTGCACTACCCCGACGGAGAAACCGGCGACATCGCAGTTAAGGTTATTGCCTAGCCTGACACTGCGGGCACACGCCCCAATAAATTACCTCGGCTTTTTCCACTTTGAACCCCATGTCATCCTTTGCTTGCAAACATGGGGCATGCCCAGTAGCGCAAGGGATATCGACCATTTTGTCGCACACTCTGCACACCATGTGGTGGTGGTTATCGCCCAGATCAATCTCGTATCTAGCCCGCACCCCGGCAGGCTCTACCCGATTCAAAATGCCTCGCTGGGTGAGCACGTTCAACGTGTCATAGACGGTCTGCCCCGACACTGATCCGAGTTCGTCCTCGACAATTTCCCGAACCTGATCAGCATTTGCGTGAGGAGACTTAGCCAGAGCCCGAAGCACAGCAAGGCGCGTTCCAGTAACGCGCAAACCCGCCCTCCTAAGCAGGCCGCTATGCGAGCTCATGAGCTCCCCCTATTCCGCTAGACAATTAGGTCCAAGCAGCTCCTTCAGTTCGGCGAACAAGGATGCCTCTGGTTTTACCTTAAGAGAGGCGTCACATTCAGCAACCACTGTCCGCCCAGCACCAGACAACCTTAGATTCACCGGCGCAGGCCCAGGATGGGCCTGGAAAATCTGCTTTAAGGACTCTAACAGAGGCCTCGTGCAATTATTCATGTGCATGGCTAAGGTCACTGGTTCATCACCGGTACGAGTGAGCTCCAGAATCTTCATGGACTCAGCGTTCAGCTCCACCCCACCCTCGCGTCGAGAAAGGCGGCCCGTAACAGACACGATCTGGTCAGGCTGTAACCGTTCCGAAACTGTCTGATAGGTGGACGGGAAGAACTGCGATTCAATGGATCCAGACAAGTCCTCGATAGTAACGATCGCCCACAGGTTACCGGTCTTGGTAGTACGCCGCTGCACGTTAGTAATTAGCCCAGCAATCGTTACCCTAGAGCGATCCGGGCGCGATTCGTCCTCTTTAATATCGCTAATGGAAGCATCAGAGTTCTGCGACAGGCCCATCTCTTGGCCGGCAAGCGGGTGATCCGAGACGTACAGTCCGAGCATCTCGCGTTCGAAGCCCAACTTTTCCTTTCTGTCCCATTCGGGCAGGTCCGGGATCTCCACGCGGAAACCGCCGCCGACCTCCTCGGCTTCCTCCCCCAAACCGGCAAACAGATCAAACTGCCCGGCTGCCTCGTTGCGCTTAATGCCAATGATGGATTCGACGGCCTCTTCATGCTTCAGCTCCAAGGAACGCCTAGTGGCGCCCAAAGAGTCGAAGGCGCCACCCTTGATCAGAGACTCGATGGTGCGCTTGTTGCAAACGGTCTGAGGAACCTTCTTTAGGAAATCGTTGAAGGACTCAAACCTACCTTGCTCGGTGCGTGCCTGCTCAATGCCCTCTACCACCGGCAAACCAACGTTCCTCACAGAAGCCAGTCCGAAGCGGATCTTCTCTCCTACAGGGGTGAAGTTAGCCGAAGACTCGTTCACGTCAGGGACCAGCACCTCAATGCCGAGGTGGCGACATTCACCCAAATAGATCGGCAGCTTATCCTTATTCGCGCCAGCCGAGGTTAGCAAAGCCGCCATATATTCAACTGGATAGTTCGCCTTCAAGTAGGCCGTCCAATACGACACCAAACCGTAGGCAGCCGAGTGCGACTTGTTGAACGCGTACGACGCAAAGGGAACCAGGATTTCCCACAACGTAGTAATCGAGTCATCTGAATAGCCATTGTTCAGCATGCCTGCCCGGAAGCCCTCAAACTGCTGGGCTAGCACGTCAGCTTTCTTCTTACCCATTGCCTTACGCAAAATATCTGCCTGCCCCAGAGTGAAGCCCGCCAGCTTCTGGGCGATCTTCATAACCTGCTCCTGGTACACGATCAGGCCATGGGTCTCAGACAGGATGTCCTCTAGAGGCTCAGCCAATTCAGGGTGAATTGGCTCAATCCGCTGCTGCCCATTCTTGCGCAGGGCATAGTTAGTATGCGAGCCCGCCCCCATTGGGCCCGGGCGGTAAAGCGCACCCACTGCCGAGATGTCAGCGAAAGAGGTTGGCTTCATCAGACGGAGCAGATTACGCATGCCGCCGCCATCAAGCTGGAATACGCCTAAGGTTTCGCCACGTCCCAACAGTGCGTACGTTGCTGGGTCCTCCAGCGAAACGTTTTCGAGGTCGAGCTCTTCCTTGCCGTTCAGCTTTATGTTCTCGAGACAGTCAGAGATGATGGTAAGGTTCTTGAGTCCCAAGAAGTCCATCTTCAGCAATCCCAGATGCTCGCAAGTCGGATAATCAAATTGGGTAATGATCGCCCCGTCAGCTAAGCGTTTCATCATGGGAATGATGTCGGTGAGCGTATGCGAAGACATGATCACTGCACAGGCGTGCACACCCCACTGGCGGGTCAGCCCCTCAATGCCGAGTGCCATATCCACAACTTCCTGATAACCCCAGTATTCTGCTCCCCCGGGCTTATCGGCAGCCACCATGTCGCGGAAAGACTTAGCTTCGCCATACCGCTTATCGGCCGGATCAAAAATGCCGTGCACCGAAATGTCCTTGCCCATGATCGTGGGCGGCAATTCCTTAGTGAGCTTTTCCCCTACCACGAAAGGTTTGCCAAGGATACGGGCAGAGTCCTTTAGTGCCTGCTTCGTTTTGATCGTGCCATAGGTGATCACCTGGGACACTTTGTCTTTGCCATATTTATCTTCTACGTATTTGATAACTTCGCCGCGCCTCTTATCGTCGAAGTCGACGTCAATATCAGGCATAGAGACGCGCTCAGGGTTCAAGAAACGTTCGAACATCAGCCCGTGTTCTAGCGGATTGAGCTCCGTGATGCCCATACAGTAGGCGACGATGGAGCCTGCGCCAGAACCACGTCCGGGTCCGACTCGAATACCGTGGTCTTTAGCCCAGTTGATGTAGTCGGCAACAACCAGGAAGTAGCCCGGAAATCCCATGGAGGTAATGACCGAGATCTCGTAGTCGATCTGCTTCTGCTCGGCTTCAGGCACTCCGCCTGGGAAGCGCTTATCTGCCCCTCGGGCGACCTCCTTTACGAACCAGGATTCCAAGGTTTCGCCCTCGGGCACGGGGAACGTCGGCATGAAGTTAGCACCTTCATCGACCGTCTTGAAGTGCACGTCGCACATCTCGGCAATAAGTAAAGTATTGTCGCACGCTTCCGGCAGTTCCCTAAAGATCTCCCGCATCTCCGAAGCAGGTCTCAGATAGTAGTCAGAGCCATCAAATTTGAAACGACCCGGATCGTCTAGCCGCTTACCCGAGTTGATGCACAGCAGCGCGTCCTGATAGTCGCGGTCTTCCTTACGAACGTAGTGGGAGTCGTTGGTCGCCACCAAGGGAGCATCGATAGTCTTAGCGAGCTCGAGCAGCTCCTTCTTTACGCGCCTTTCAATATCCAGGCCGTGGTCCATCAGCTCAACGAAATAGTTCTCTTTACCGAAAATATCCTGGTATTCGCCAGCGGCACGCACGGCCTCCTCCCACTGCCCGAGTCGCAACCTAGTCTGCACTTCCGAGGACGGGCAGCCAGTAAAGCCGATCAGGCCAGAGGAATACTTTTCTATCAGTTCGCGGTCGATGCGAGGCCATTTCGCCATCTGCCCCTCAATGGAGCCCATTGAGGCCATGCGGAACAGGTTGTGCATGCCCTCCGTTGTCCGCGACAGCAAAGTCATGTGGGTGTAGGCGCCGCGTGCAGACACATCATCGCCGGCTGCCTGTTGTTCCCTAGTGCCCCACTGCACCCTGGTGTTGTCAAAGCGGGAAGTACCGGGGGTCAGATATGCCTCTAGTCCGACGATCGGTTTGATCCCCGCCTTCTGACATTCGTTGTAAAGTTCGTAGGCCCCGAACAGGTAGCCGTGATCAGTGATGGCTACTGCAGGTTGGTCCAGTCTCTTGGCTTCGGCAACCAGTTTCGAAATCTTGGCCGCGCCATCGAGCATCGAATAATCGGTGTGGACATGAAGGTGCACAAAGTTATCGGTAGCCATGCCTGCCATTGTACCGACTTCGCGGCTACCGTATTACCCAGGTAGGCATTGCGGGCCCAGTTTCACAACCTCATCTGTTCGAGGGCGTTTTCCAGATCTTCCGGGTATGGGGCGTCAACAGTGAGCGTTCTGCCGGTAATCGGATGGGCAAAACTGAGCTGGACCGCATGCAGCCATTGGCGAACAAGCCCAAGTCTTTCAGCCTCAGTTGGATTTCCCCCATAGGTGGGATCCCCCACGATCGGGTGTCCGATGGCTTGCATGTGCACACGAATCTGGTGGGTTCGCCCCGTTTCCAAATGTACGCGCAACAGACTGGCTCCCGGCATGGCCTCGATGGTGTCGTAGTGGGTAACCGCCATCTTGCCGCCCTCGACAACGCCCATCTTGAACTCTCGACCGGGGTGACGGCCGATAGGCGCTTCGACAGTACCCGAGGACGGGTCTGGGTGCCCAGACACTAAGGCGTGGTAGATCTTCTTTACCTTGCGGTACCGAAAGGCATTTTTCATGACCGTGTATGCCCGTTCAGATTTAGTCACTACCATCGCCCCAGAAGTGCCCACATCCAGGCGGTGCACGATCCCTTGTCGCTCCACCGGTCCGGAAGTTGCAACCCTGCGCCCAGAGGCGATGAGAGCGCCAATTACCGTTGGCCCCTCCCAGCCGGGACCAGTATGAGCGGCTACGCCAACCGGCTTATTTACCACCACAATATCCGGATCCTCGAAAAGGATCTCCATGCCAAAAGGAGTGGGCTTAATTCCCGGTTTCTCAGGTTCCGGGAGCGTTATGTCAAGGAAATCACCGGCTTGCAACCGTTCTGATTTGCGCAGCGCGTGCCCGGCACACAGCACGTCACCAGCGTCAATGACCTTCTGGGCGGCAGCTCTGGACATTCCCAGCATTCTGGTGAGGGCGAAGTCTACGCGCTCCCCATCCATGCCTTCAGGAACCGGCAACCTCCGAGAGATCATTTGCTTTCCTCTTTTCCCCTCAAACCAAGTAAAGCTAGCCACAGCACGGAAAGAACGATGGCTATGTCAGCGACATTACCGACAAAGAAGTCTGCGTAGTTGATAAAGTCAACGACCTGCCCCTGCCCGTGGTAGGGCTGGCGAAAGAGGCGATCTACAAGATTACCTGCGGCTCCCGCCTCAAGCATCCCTAATGCAAGCGTCAACTGCAGTGAGTCAACTTTACGGGTAAAAAGCGCAACCACGATGCAAGCGACACCCGCGACAATGGTGAATACCCAGGTGTGCGAGGCAAGAAAGGAGAAAGCAGCACCCGGATTGAAAACCAGCTGAATCGAAAGTAGGTTGCCCAGCACCGGTTTCTTTTCTCCTGGCGACAAGCTAGCAAGCGCCCACTGCTTAGTAGCAAGATCAGCAACAAACCAAGCAAGAGCGGTCCCCGCCCACACGCACCATTTCTTCACCCTAATACTGTAACGGAGCGCATTGCGGAAGAAAAACTACGCGGTTGTTAAAACAATTGTGGCCCCGCCTAGAACGGGGCCACAACGCTAAAAACTACTTGATGTCGTCGGCATCGACGGTCTCGATTAGCTTCTGCAAGTGGGAACGCAGCTGGCTGCGGTACTCGGATTCGAAGCCCTTGAGCTCGTTGATCTTACCTTCAAGCATGGAACGCTCGGAATCGAGCTGATTGATAACGCGAGTCTTCTCGTCTTTTGCTTCACGAAGAATCTGCTGCGACTGTGCGTGTGCGTCGTCAACAATCTTGTTGCCCTTTTCCTGGCCCTCATGCACGTATTCGTCGTGCAGGCGCTGGGCCATGGCGAGCATGGAGGTTGCGGACTCGGGCTCATTGCTCTGGGAAGGTGCGGGAGCCTCCGCAGCCTTCTGAGCTTCGCTGCGAGCGGTTTCCGCCTCGGTGCGCAGCTTCTCGTTTTCTGCGCGCAACTGTTCAATCTGTGCACGCAGCTGGGCTTCGGCCTCAGAGGGCTCGCCAGAAGACTTACGGGCCTCGGCGGCTTCAGATTCGACCTCGGCGGTACGCTTGCGCGCCTGTTCCAGTTCTGCGCGAAGCTTGTCATTTTCAGCGCGCAGAGCGCCGTCGTCTGCAGCTGCAGGAGAGGCCTCAGAAGCGTTTTCGCTAGCTACGGCGCCACCTTCCTGGAGGGCAGTCAGTGTACGCACGACCTCGTCAAGGAACGAATCAACTTCGTCCTGATCGTAACCCTCACGGAACTTCGTGGGGGTAAACGTCTTGTAATGGACGTCTTCCGCCGTTAGCAGAGCCATATTGGTCACCTCGTATTTCGAATGTGGGCCCACTAGGCCCCGGTTGGTTCTTCACTTGGTCCTAAACCAAGTAACGCGTTCATCATACTAAATATTGCCTTATTTAACACGTTCAACAACAGTAACAGGCCTACCTGTTCACGTTTCAGACGGTATAAGACAGCCTAAAAAGTATTCGAATTAGGAAAGAGACTCCGAAGAAAAGCACTAAAAAACCCAGGTCAAGCGCGATAGTACCCAGCCTCAACGGAGGGATATACCTACCCAAAAATCGCAGTGGCGGATCCGTGACCGCATACACAAAATTGGCGATAACTAAAATTACACCTTTTGGACGCCAATCGCTTGCAAGTATCCTCGCCCAGTCCAAAATTACTCGAATGAGCAGAACAATGGTGTAAGCCTGCAGCAGATAGGCAACAATCTGTAAAGCTGCTCCGATTGCCGTCATATATCAGAAGCTCACAGACCCATTTGAGGACGATCCAGCTTCTACCGCCACCTCGGTGGGGGTAAGCAAAAAGACGCGCTTGGTTACTCGCTCGTAATGCCCGGATAGCCCGTGCACCAAACCTGCCCCAAAATCGACAAGCCGGCGAGCATCAGCATCATTCATGGCAGAGAGGTTCATGATCACAGGAGTTCCCTCGCGGAAAGCATTCCCGATAGCAGGAGCATCCGCGTAAGAGGTCGGATGGAAGGTGACAATACGACGCAAGTCGCTTTCGTCTGAACGAACAGGGCGAGGAAACTCGGCTACCGGAGCGGCAGAGAAAGATTCAGAGCTGGAAAAATCCAGTTCGTCCTCCCCATCTGACTCATATGTATCGGCGAAACCATCAGAGGCCTCGGCTACATAGTCATCTTCCTCTACGCCTTCGGGCTCGCGCCACCCAAAAAAGTCCATCGTACGGCTAAGTGCTCCGGCCATGAACATACCCTTCGACTAGTACCTGCAACTGCTAAAAGATTAGCCGTATACCGCCGCGCCAGCCGCGATTAGTATCGGCGTGTTGATCAGGCGGGAAACACTACGCCACAAAAACGACCGGTAATTTGGTTTCTCCGGTAGGAATAAAGATTCTCGTCCTCGTAGGTACACAGCTTCGAAATGAAATCCACCTGCACCCCAGCCTCTTGCAACTGCGAGTTGGCGCTAGCACGCAAATCCAGGCCTGGACTACCCCACCGGGTTACACACCATGCAGAGGGCGTTACTTCAGCCAAATCTGCCCGCAGCTTCTCGGGAACTTCGTAACACCTTCCGCAAATGCAGGGGCCGACGGCGGCGTGAATTGAATACGCGGGCACGTGCTCGCTCATCATCGACACGGCTTTGCGGATAATTCCCGTGGAAAGGCCCGCCCTGCCGGCATGCACAGCACCCATTACTTCCCCACCAGAGGACGCAAATACTACCGGCACACAGTCAGCTACCATTACTGCAAGGGCGGGCAAACGCAGGTGCTTGGATGCAAATTCCTCAGCTACTACGAAGATGCCATCGGAGTTTACTACTTGGTCAGTACGGCCAGGTTCAACCTTATGGACTCGTGCAGAATGCGTCTGATTCATCCACACAATCGTTCGGTCAATCTTCGCTTCTAATAGATCTCTATTGCGCCGAACCGCTTGAGGATCGTCCCCAACATGCATTCCCGTATTAAGTGTGGCGAAAGCCGCCTTCGACACCCCGCCGCTACGAGATGTGAAGACGGCTTTAGCCCCTCCGACTGAGATCGGTCGCATTAGCGCAAGAACGGAGGAATGTCTAGGTCGTCGTCTTTGTCGGAATCGTCAAAGACGCGAGGCAGTTCTAGCTGCGATGAAGGAGTCGGATCAGTGCTTACCCGCGAGGGAGCAACAGGTTCAGGCTCCACAGCCTCCGGTAGCTGCGCCCTCGAGGTTGAACGAGGACGGGTAGGCACGTCCAGCGGAGCGCGGTGCTGCGGCCCAGAAGGCAGCGAGCCTAGATCGCGCTGCTGGCTCTGCAACGGCGCTGGCGCGGGAGTCGGCTTCGGAGCAGCTTCGGAGCGAAGAGTGTTGTTTTCTTCTTCCTTCTTTTGCACATTTAGCTCCGGGTCATCAAAGCCGGCAGCAATGACAGTGACTCGCACCTCGTCGCCAAACGCTTCGTCGATAGAAGCACCGAAGATGATGTTTGCTTCCTCGTGCGCGGATTCGCGCACCAACTCGGCAGCCTTCTGGATTTCGAACAGGCCCATGTTGGACCCACCCTGGAAGAACAGCAGCGCTCCGTGGGCACCTTCGATCGAAGCTTCCAGCAGCGGAGAAGCGATAGCCATCTCGGCAGCCTGGACTGCACGATCCTCGCCACTTGCGGTACCAATGCCCATAAGGGCGGAGCCCGCATCCTTCATTACGGACTTGACGTCAGCGAAGTCAACGTTGATCAAGCCCGCAGTAGTGATCAGGTCAGTGATCCCCTGCACGCCCGACAGAAGCACATTGTCAGCGCTACGGAAGGCATCGAGGACGGAAATATTCGGGTCGGAAATCTTCAGAAGGCGATCATTCGGAATGACGATCAAGGTGTCGACTTCGCTGCGCAAGTTCTCGACGCCAGCTTCGGCCTGCCTAGAGCGCATCCGCCCTTCAAAGGTGAACGGGCGGGTAACAACACCGATGGTAAGCGATCCAAGCTCGCGCGCGATGCGCGCTACTACAGGTGCGCCGCCGGTACCGGTGCCGCCGCCCTCGCCAGCGGTCACGAACACCATGTCAGCGCCCTCAAGGGCGTCGCGAATGTCCTCAGTGTGGTCCTCAGCAGACTTCTGCCCAACAGATGGGTCCGCTCCTGCGCCGAGACCGCGCGTCTCTTCGCGCCCAATATCGAGCTTCACATCAGCATCGGAGGTCAGTAGCGACTGCAAATCCGTGTTGATCGCAATGAACTCAACGCCAGCAAGACCAGCTTCGATCATTCGATTCACGGCATTTACGCCGCCCCCGCCGATGCCTACAACTTTGATAGTTGCAAGATAGTTCTGAGGAGATGCCACCTCGGCCCCTTCCCTTTCATCCAACCCTCAACCTCAACTGAAGGTTGAACGTTATGTCATATTTCCGGTATCTGTCACGTTATTAGTCTGGACAACCCAATGCCTGGCACCGCTTCGGCGTGTTGCGACACCCAATATTTTTGCCCCCGAAGTTCAGCTAGTAACCGGCCTCGCGGGATCGGTTAAATCGTACGTAGAAGCGTTGCGCTGCGCCAACACGGCAATGACTTTCGCCTTCAACTCATTATTGGATTCATCCCCCCAGATGATCGTGGCACCAGAATCCAAAACTAGCGAAATACGGTCCGCATTAGCACCGTCGATCTTGGTCACTCGATCCATAATCTGAGTAGGCACTGCCGGGATGATCTTTGCCATAGCCGAGGCCGTCGCTGCTCGGTCGGCTCCTGCGGGCAACGATATTTCCTTCAGGTTCTGCTCCCCTGCAGGGGCAAACGCGATGCCTTTCGAATCAACAAGTTTGGCATCGTCGCCGCTACGTTCGATCCCGATCGGAGTACGCAACTTCAGCTGGAGTTTCACTCCATGCAAAGGCGACCTGTGCACCTGCACGTTGGCTATCCGAATATTAGAGCGCGCAATCGCCTTGGCCATAGCGCCAGTATCCAACCTAGGTAGTGGCACGCCCTTGAATGGTTCCGTTGCCTGCACTACCTGAGCCGAAGGAACCTCCTTGGAAGCGCCCTCCACCACTGCGGCACTTGGCCGGTACTGAAGGAGCGGCGAGAAAAAGGCGAGCCCAGCAATTAGTGCCACCAGGACTATCGCGCCTAGAACCGACCCCACGTAGAGTCTTCTTCTACGTTTTAGTGCCCTAGACCGCTCTGCCAGCCGCACCGCCAGCTCATAGTTGACCCTTGCCCTCACAGCAATTCCAAAATCACACTGGCCATCGTCGTTACGTCCCCGGCGCCCACCGTGCAAATTAGATCGCCAGGCCGCGCCTTGGAAACCAGGTAGCGGGCCCCGTCCTCTAGAGAATCGGCAAGGTAAGCCCCCGCAAGCTTGTCCCCAATCAGAGAGGAATCTACGCCCTCAACCGGATCTTCGCGGGCGCCATATATAGGTGCCAAAGCCACTTCGTCTGCTCCCCTGAGCGCCTTCGCGAACCGGTCGGCAAAATTCCTTGTTCGCGAATACAGGTGAGGTTGGAACAGCAGCAGCACTCGTCCTTCCGTCTGTTCGCGTGCCTGCGCTACCAACGCGGCTACCTCGGTCGGGTGATGGGCATAGTCGTCACGTACCTCTACCCCACCAGCGGTTCCCTTGTATTCGTAGCGGCGCCCAGTGCCCGTAAACGCTTCCAAGGCCCGCACCGCTTCCTGGGGAGCGTAGCCGGCGGATACCAGTACTGCAAAGGCCCCCGCAGCATTTAGCAAGTTGTGCTTTCCCGGAACCTGCAAATGGACTTCATATGTCTGCCCCTGCCAGGTGAAGGAGTCCTCTGCTACCAGGACATGCTCGCCCTCAAGCGGTGTTGTGCCGTAGGAAATATGGCGCAGATGACTGCCGACACTTTGCCCAAGTGCGCGCGCGCCCTCGTCGTCAGAGCACGTCACTAGGGTGTCCGAAACAAGGTTAGAAAACTCTACAAACGCCTGTTCAAAGGCTTCCTTTGAACCATAGTGATCCAAGTGATCTGGTTCCACATTGGTCACCAGAGCAATGGTTGGCTTGTAGTTCAAGAAAGACGCATCAGATTCATCAGCTTCGGCGACAAAATACTTGCCCTTGCCAAGATGTGCCCCGGAACCGAATCCGCTGACTATTCCGCCTACTGCAAATGACGGATCCGCCCCAAGCTGCGAGAGCGCGACAGCGAGCATACCGGAAGTGGTGGTCTTGCCATGGGCTCCAGCTACCGCAATAAAGTCCATTCCTGCCGCTGCCAAGGCAAGTGCCTGTGAGCGGTGAATTATCTTGCACCCAAGTTCGCGAGCCCTAGCGAGCTCAGGGTTGGAATCACGTACCGCTGTCGAAACCACCACGATCGAATCGGGGGTGACTGCAGCCGGATCGTGGCCTACCTGCGCGTTTATGCCTAGCCCACGAAGACGGGCGATATTGGCTGAATCCTTCTGATCGGAACCGCTAACCTGCTGGCCACGGTCGAAAAGCAATTCAGCAACTACGGACATGCCGGCCCCGCCGATTCCTATTAGATGAAAATAGCTCATTTCTCTGCAACTCCAAAAGCAATATCTGCCACGCGCTGGGCGGCATCTATCTGTCCAAACCGCTGTGCTGCCGCACTCATTTCCGAAAGCTTCTCGGAATCGTTGACAAGGCTGAAGACTTGGTCCACTACCGTGGAGGCATTCAAATGCTTGTCTTCGATAATCTGGGCGCCGCCCCCTGCTACCACATCGGCAGCGTTCAGCTTTTGTTCCCCATTGCCAATCGGCAAGGGCACGTAAGTTGCAGGCAGCCCCAATGCTGAAATTTCACACACTGTGCCCGCCCCTGAACGGGCAAGCACCATGTCCGCGCAGGCAAAAGCATCCTGCATATTTGAGCAGTATTCCAGAACTTTATAGTCAGGCGCCTCGCCGACCGTCTCGGCTACCGCCTGGCTCTTCCCCTTTCCTGCTATATGCAGGATCTGAATGTCGCCCCTAGAAGAAGCTGCATTTGCCACGGCTTCGTTTATACTCTTTGCTCCCAAAGAACCGCCGGTGACAAGAAGAGTCTTCTTCTGCGCATCCAAGCCGAATTGCGCCAGCGCGTTGGTTCTAAGCTGTTCTTTAGTTTCGGGATCCAACCGAGCTTTAGCCAGCTTTTCAATGGCCTCCCGCAGGGGCAGTCCTGTTACCTCGGTAATCCCCTTACGGGCGGATAACGGGGTGGATGGGAAGGTCAATGCCACTCCCTCTGCCCATCTCGCTCCTAGACGATTGGCTAGTCCGGGCCGAGCGTTCTGCTCATGAATCACTACTGGCAGGTGAAGTCGGGCAGCGGCCACGTAGGCGGGAGTCGAGACGAACCCGCCAAAACCAATCACGACGTCTATTGACTCATCAATAAGGGCCTGCCTGCAGATTCGCAGTGCCTCGCGCATGCGTGGGACAAAGAAGAACAGGTCCTTGCCGGGACGCCTGGGGGCGGGCACCTTAGGAATCTCGATCATCTTTATTCCAGCCGGTGGGAGCAGGTCTACTTCCAGCCCTTTTGCGGTACCAAGTGCAATAACCTCGGCCTCCGCAGCGCGCAGCTTCTGCGCCGTTGCAATAAGCGGGTTGATATGCCCTGCTGTGCCGCCACCGGCAAGTAGTACCTTCATTTCTTCGCCTTTCTGCGTCGCCCAACAACGGCGATAGTCTGCTTTATTGAAGCTTCTCGTGCCATTAGTACCTCATTTGCGCCCGGTTCAGCGCGCGCACACGAGAGCATGATCCCCATAGCGATTAAACATGCTACTAATGCCGATCCACCAGCTGAAATAAATGGTAGCGGGACGCCAATAACCGGAGATATTCCAACCACGACACAGATGTTGAGCAACGCTTGCAGCCCGATCCAGGCCATTGTGGAGGCAGCGGCGATACGGATGGAGTTGCTACGGGCCCGTCTAGACAGACGCAGCAAGGCCCATCCGAGCACCATGTACAGAATAATTACGGACAAGGTCCCAACCAGTCCGAATTCCTCACCTAAGATCGCATAAATAAAGTCGGACTCCGCCTGCGGCAAATAGTTCCATTTCTGTCTGGAAGCACCCGGTCCGACCCCCGTAATGCCACCTGTACCCAGGCCGAGTTTGGCACGCAAAGGCTGCAGATCAATGCCCTGTTCATCTTTGGGCGCTCCGGGTAAGAATGCGCGAATGCGCGCTCGTCGCGAAGACGAGGACGTGGACGCGACAGCTACTCCGAAAAGTGCCGCCAGCACTAACAGAGCAATCTTCTTCCAGTGCAGTCCGCTGATGAACAATATTGCCCCTACGACACTGCCGACTACCAGGGTCGTACCAAAGTCACCACCCACCATAATGGCTGCCATAGACCCAAGTGTCGGCCAGGCCAAGTAACGCCCGATTGATGCCCAATCGGATAGGTCTACAATGCGGTGACCGATAATTGCCGCCATGTGCATTATCAGGGCAACCTTCAAGAACTCGGAAGGCTGTACGGTACCGATTCCGGGAATAGCAATCCAGTTCTGATTACCACCGATATTCTGGCCAAAGGGCAACACCAGTAGCTGGAAGCCTATTGCCGCAACTAAGACTGTTGCAGAAACCTTCGG
This sequence comes from Winkia sp. UMB3158, assembly GCF_030217145.1. NCBI lineage: Bacteria > Bacillati > Actinomycetota > Actinomycetes > Actinomycetales > Actinomycetaceae > Winkia > Winkia sp. UMB3158. Next base: position 58,046 of record NZ_JASONH010000007.1, read on the forward strand.
ATTGAAATAAAGCTGCGGCCTAGCTTTCGTAGCCAGCCACATTAGAAGAAGGCCCAAAATGGCGTAAGTAAACGGTTTGAAGAAAGCTAGGAAGGGGTTATCTTGCCTAGACAGCTCCCCAATAGAGGAGGCCGAAAACACCATGATCAGGCCGACCCCGGTCAGCAGCAGAGTCGAAATCAAGATCATGTAGAAGGTGAGAACCGGGTTGGTTCGCATCTGTTCTTGTACTACCGCTCGAGTCGAATCTATGGTGTCGTCGTCAGAGACTACCCTTATTCGCGGCAGCTTCAGCTTCGCTCTTAAGGACACTTAGTCCTCCAATCCCGCCACCGCCTGGGCGAACAGGTCGCCTCGCTCTCCGTAGTTGGTAAATTGATCCCACGAGGCGCATGCGGGAGCCAAGATGACAGTATCTCCGGGGCGGGATAGCGCTACGCATTCGTGCACTACAGACCCCATTATGTCGTCTGGCGGCTCACACTCGACCACGGGAACATTGGGGGCCTGAGTCTGCAACGCCGAGCGGAGGGCTCTCCGATCCTTGCCAATCAATACAACTCCGCGCAGAGTAGGTGCCACTGCTGCCACTAGTTCGTCAAAGGACTGGCCCTTGGTGTCCCCGCCTGCAATCCAGACTACTGACGAGGGCGGCATTCCGGCCAACGATATCTTCGCGGCGTGGGCATTGGTCGCTTTCGAATCGTCGATCCAGGTGACGTCTCGAGCTTCACCTAACAGGGTGCGCCGGTGTTTCACTGCCTTGAAGTTGCCGAGGCCTTTTGCCACGGAGGAAAAGTCCACTCCTAGAGAGCGAGAGAGGCCGGCCGCTGCAAGCGCGTCGGCTAACACCGGATGCGTAATGATGCCACCGGTCAAGTGGCGCAAGTTGTCGAAGGTGAAAAGTTCGGTGGCCTCGCTCCATCGGTTAGCGATGAAGGCGCGGTCAAGCGCAATATCGTCTACCACGCCAATTTGCCCTACCGCGGGAGCTGAGAAAGACAGGCCTATAGCTCTGCACCCCTCAACTACGTCCGCGTTATCCACCATTTCCCGCACGCTAGTGTCTGAAATGGGTAGCAGGCAGGCCTTGCGAGTGCGCTCGTAGACCATCGCCTTGGCCTGTTTATAGGCTTCCACGCTGCCGTGCCAATCCACGTGGTCTGATGCGACATTCAGGCAGATCGACGCGTAAGGAGAAACGGTGCTTGTTGAATAGAGCTGGAAGGAAGATAGTTCAACCACGAGGGCGTCGTAACCACCCTCGGCAGCTTTCAGTACAACGGGAGCGCCGACGTTACCTACTGCGTATGCCTGCCGCCCATCTGCACGCAGGATCGCCTCGGTCATGCTTACAGTGGTGGTCTTCCCGTTCGTGCCGGTTACTGCCAGCCAAGGCGCGTCGTCTTTGCGACCGGCTTGCAGCCGCCAGGCTAATTCGACCTCTCCAAGGATCTCCCGTTCGCTAAGGAGTGCCCCCTGATAGATGGCGCTGGCAGGGGGAATTCCCGGGCTCACCACTACCTGTTCCAGCCCAGCATCCGCAATTTCCTGCTTCACCTGCTGCGAAGAAGTGGCATGAATTTTCTGGACATTCTTTGGCAGGTCGGCACTTTCTAGTGCCTCCTGCGAACCATCAATTACCGTGACCTCGTGTCCAAGGTTAGAAAGAACCTCCACCGCAGCGAGTCCGGACTTGCCGACCCCTGCTACCCCAATCCGGGAGCTCATATCCTCAATACCCATTCTGCGTAGAAAATTATTGTGCCGATGATGCCAAACAGGCCGGCGATGATCCAGAAGCGCACAACGATCGTAACCTCTGGCCATCCAAGGAGCTCAAAGTGGTGATGCAAGGGAGCCATTTTGAAGACCCGCTTACCTGTGAGCTTGAAACACCCCACCTGGATGATGTCCGAAAGAACAATGATCACAAATAGGCCACCAATAACGACCGCAAGGAATTCGGTCCTGGTCAAAATGGACATGCCAGCAAATGCGCCGCCCAGTGCGAGCGAACCGGTATCTCCCATGAAAATCTGGGCCGGAGAGGTGTTCCACCACAAAAACCCGAAGCAGGCTCCCACGATAGCTGCCGCAATGACGGCTATATCTCTGGGGTCGCGTACCTGATAGCAAGCGGCAATATTAGCTGGGTCGGATCCGGGGCATTTCTGGTAGAACTGCCATACCGCAACCAGGGCGTAAGAACCGAAGGCGAATAGCGAGGCCCCCGTAGCCAATCCGTCCAGGCCGTCGGTCAGATTTACCCCGTTAGACCAAGCCGCAACAATGAAGTTTACCCAGATTACGAATACCAGTATCACCAGTGCGCCTATTCCAAGTACTTTCAGCGAGACCGAAGTGTCACGCACTACTGAAATTGCCAACGAGGCCGGCCGCACTCCCGTATGGTCCGGAAATGCGTATGCGCCGAGCGCAAACAGGGTGCCTACTGCGAGCTGTCCAATGAACTTCGCTTTTGCGTTTAGGCCAAGGGAACGTTGATGGGAAATCTTGATGAAGTCATCCAGGAACCCAATAACGCCCAGGCCAATGAAGAGGAACATGAGCAGTACTGCGGACCAAGAAGGTCCATTTCCGCTAACCAGCATCGATACCAGCCAGCCCACAGTCGCAGCACCGATAATAACGATGCCACCCATGGTGGGAGTCCCTCGCTTCATGTAGTGGCCCGTGGGCCCATCCTGCCGAATGAACTGCCCGTACTCACGCGCCCGCAGTACACGGATCAGCGCTGGAGTGCCTAGCAAAGAAACAATTAGCGCGACACCACACGCACTAATTAATGCGAGCACGCGTTTTCCTCCTTTAGAAGTTGATCTGCCAGGCGCCACACGCCCGACCCGTTAGACCCTTTGAATAGGATCACGTCCGCGCTAGCGGGCAGATCCTTAATCAGGCTAGCCGCTTCATGGTAGTCGGCGGCGGAGATAGTCTCGGCGCGTTCGGAAACTGTCTCTAGCAACGGTTTCGCTCCCTGCCCGACAACGACCACGACGTCTACCCCATTTGCAGCCACTACTTTTCCGACCTCGCGGTGAATATCATCCGACTGCGGACCAAGTTCAAGCATTTCGCCGAGGACGGCTATTTTCCGACGACCCTTGCCGATTTTAGCGAGGGCGCCAAGAGCTGCCTTCATAGAATCAGGGTTGGCGTTGTAGGCATCGTCGATCACGATTGCACCGCTCTCTAGATGCCGCACATCCATGCGGTGCGGGGAAGTGGCTTTAGTACCGGCGCACTTAGCAACAGCCAGTTCCAGGGGAATTCCGGCAGCTACTGCGCCGGCAATAGCCGCCAACGCGTTAGAAACATGGTGGGCTCCTACTAGTCCTAAGGAGAGTTCACTGTGGGTGCCGTCGTGATGCACCGTGAAACTTGCCCTGTCATTGCTATCGACCTCTACCCCGCTCGCATAGAAGTCGGCCTGTTGACCAGCTGCGAAGGTTAGGAGCTTCTTGTCCTCACTCAGGTATTTAGTCATCTCGGCTACACGGGAATCGTCAATGTTGAGGACGGCTACTCCCCCAGGAACCAACCCGCCAAGCAGCTCAGCTTTTGCTTGGGCCACAGCTTCCTGAGAGCCGAAGCCACCAAGATGGGCCCGTCCTACCAACAGCTCAATCGCCACATCAAGCGGAGCTATCGAAGTTAGATATTCAATGTGGCCAACGCCCGAAGCACCCATCTCTAGCACCAGGTAGCGAGTACCTTCCGGTGCCGACAAAACGGTACGCGGCAGTCCGACCTCGTTATTGAAAGATCCCACCGGAGCCGTGGTTGGCCCCGCGGCGCGACAAATCCCCGCCAGCAAATCCTTCGTAGTGGTTTTCCCTGCGCTACCGGTAATGCCGATCACAGTGACGGGGCCTGCCTCGCGCAAGTTGCGCAGGTGGAAGGCCGCTGCCTGCCCGTAGGCATAGGTCACGTCGTCGACCTCAATGACGGCAATCTTCGGATCGAGGTCGAGTGCCTTCTGTGCGTTCTGAGTGACTACCGCCCCAGCACCCGCGCCTGCGGCCTTGGGAAGATAATCCAGTCCGTCGTTCTGTTCCCCAATTCGGGCGAAGAAAACCCCACCGGCCTTCGCTTCCCGCGAATCGGTCGTAGCATCCAGCAGTGTCAGCGCCGCATCCGAATCACGGACGAGTACGCCCCCTACCGCGTCTGCCAACGCCTTTGCATCTAACGTCATAGTTGCCATTGTATGTGCCTCTTTATAGGGCAGTTATTTGGTATTCGCTTCTATTGGGTAAAGTTTCGGTGCTTCAGTGGATGGTTTCACACCCAGCATTCTTAGCGCTGCCCCTGTGACCTCTGAAAACACGGGTGCGGCGACAACACCGCCGTACACCGAAGTTTGCGGCTTATTTAACACTACGGAAACCGCTACTGCCGGTTTTTCTGCAGGAGCAGCTCCAACGAAGGAAGCTACTACTCCCCCCGAATCGGCTCCTCCCAAAATTTCGGTAGTACCGGTCTTTCCGGCGGTGCGGTAGCCGGGAACCTTTGCCAGCTCGGCGGTACCATCCGAGCCGGTCACCGATTCCATCATCCGCATCAAAGTCGCGGCAGTATCGGGTTCCATAGCGCGGGTTGCCTTAGGGGTATCTGTCTTATGGACCACTCCGTTTTGATCAGTCCACGAGTCTACGATGCGCGCTGGGATGCGTACTCCCCCGTTCGCTACAGTTGCCATCAACTGGGTTACCTGCAGCGGAGAAACAGCAATGCCCTGTCCGAACATGGTGGTATACCGCTGCCTTCCATCCCACTCCTGCGGGGTAGGCACAAGGCCGCCCGTCTCTCCGGGCATCTCAATTCCTGTGGGCTCGCCCAGGCCTAGCTTCTTCATCATCTGATAACGCGACTTATCTGAGACCAGGTCGCCAATCTGAACAGTACCTACGTTGGAAGATTCCGCCAAGACCCCAGAAGCGGTCAGGTTTTGGACGCCATGCTCATGCGAGTCCACAAACTTTTCACCATTTTTCATAGTGATTTCGTATGGAATCCGGAAAGTAGACAGTGGAGTAATTTTTCCCTGGTCTAGTGCGGCCGCAAACGTTATCAGTTTGCCGGTGGAACCGGGTTCATACACCGACTGCACAACCCGCGACTTGGTAGATTCAGATTTCTCGCGAGCATCCATAGGAGGCAACGCTCCCGAGTCCGCTAAAGCCAGCACCCGTCCCGTAGCTACTTCCATAACTACAACGGTCCCCCAGGTAGCACCTGTTTTCTTTACTGCATTGTCCAAGCTAGTTTGCGCCTGCTGGTTGAGGTCTGCATCCAAGGATAGCTTCAAGCTCTGGCCAGACTGGGCTTCCTTCGTGGTCTCGGCACCGTCGGGAATAATCTGTCCGGTGGGCGCGATTTCGACAGTGCGTTCCCCGTCTTTGCCACCTAAGACTCCCTCACGGGAAGCTTCGATGCCGGCCGCACCAACGTTCTCTTGGTTCACGAACCCGACTACGGTCGAGGCGGTATTGCCTGCCGGGTAGGACCGCAAGGTGGTTGTTTCGGAGGTGATTCCTTCAATCTTTAACTCTTTGATCTTACGCCACTTCGCAGGTTCCACATTCCGCGCAATGATCTGATAGCCCGAATCGGCAACCAGCATGCCGCCAAGTTCTGCCCTATCTTGCTCCAAGATGGGCGCGAGTTGTCTGGCTGCTTCGACAGGACCGGTACCCATGACCTTTTCCCTGGCATCTGGTCCCTCGGCAGCCCGAGTGTTGGTGATGACCTTCCCAGCTGAGTTCACGACCTCTTTATGCACGTAAGTGCGCAGCAGGTAAGGGTTGGCAACAACGTTATACCGCTGCGTCGAGGTAGCAAGAACAGTACCCCGAGCATCTAAAATCTTCCCGCGTTCAGCACGGATCGGATAGGTTACAGTGCGAAGCTTGGCTGCCTGCGAGGAGAGTGAGGGCCCATCGATCACCTGAATCTTAATCAAGGCCAGCGAGCAAATGCACATGCCCGTAGCCAAAAAGACCACAAGCCACCTAGTGCGATCCACCCCTGCGAATCGCTTTAGAACACGGCGCCAAAATTTTCCTCTTGCGGCCACGCCTACTGCGCTGCCTTGCCGCCCTCGATCTGCTTAGAACCGAGGCTTATGTATCCTAACTCCACGGCTGGAACCATACCGTGAGACACCGCGAATTGGCGTAACGAATCGGGAGAAGACAAAGACTCGACCTGAACCTGCAATTCCTGATTCGCTTCCTCAACTTTGTCCAGCTCGATCTGATCTTCATGCATGGAGTAGGACAGCATAGCCATCTGCGTATTGATAGCCATAGGAACCACAATCAAAGCTAAGAGCGCTGCGACTACGCCACCCCAGGTAAGTATCGGGGTTTTTGCCGGCGCAGAGGTTTGCACTACCGAAAGGATCGGCCTGGCAATCCGACGGGGCCCTTTACGAGGGCGACCAAGTGCGGCCTGAGTCATGACCTTTACCTTCCTTCACTAATGCGTTCTATGGCGCGCAACCGAACTGGTGCGGAACGCGGATTTGTCTTCTGCTCTTCTTCATCGGCCTTTTGCGCTCCAGAGAAGACGAGGTTGAAGTTTGGAGCTAGTTCTGGTGGAACTACTGGCAAGTCGGGCGGAGCCTGAGAGGTGCTAGCCTCTTTGAAGGCAGCCTTAACTATTCGATCTTCCAAAGATTGGTATGCCTCCACAACCAACCTGCCACCCACATTCAGGCTGTTCAGGGCCGCGGGGATAGCATCCTCGAGGATGGACAATTCGTTGTTTACGGCTACGCGTAGAGCCTGAAAAGTCCGCTTCGCAGGATTGCCCCCTTTCCTTCTGGCGGGAGCAGGTATGGACGCGCGAACCAAAGCTACTAGTTGCCCAGACCGTTCTATAGGCTCGCTTTCGCGCTTTTTCACGATTGCGCCAGCTATCTTGGCAGCAAATTTTTCTTCGCCGTAGACCCGCAGAATCCTAGTCAGTTCCTGTTTGCTAGCTTCTTGCAACAGTGTGGCAGCGGATTTCCCCTGCGATGTATCCATGCGCATGTCTAAGTACGTGTCGCGGGAGTAGGCGAAGCCGCGATCGTCCTGATCTAGCTGGAAGGAAGATACTCCCAGGTCCATCAATATCCCATCGACTTTTCCGCCAGCCTGATCGGCGACATCGCCAATTCGATCGTAGGTGGTGTGAATTGGAGTAAAACGGTCCCCGAAGGGCGAAAGGCGCTCGCCAGCAATCTGCAAAGCCTGCTCATCTCGGTCTATCCCGTACAAACGGACCTGCGGAAATTCTTTCAAGATGGCTTCGCTGTGGCCACCCATGCCAAGGGTGCAATCTACAAAAACGGCACCATCGTGAGCCGCTGGTTCCAGGAGTTCCAGACAGCGTGCAACCATTACCGGCACGTGTCCGTATTCCTTAGCCATGTAGACCGCCTTCCGTCAGGCCATAAGCTTGGATCCCCTCCGCTCTCTGAAGCCGGGGAAGTGGCCTCAGAAATCGGAGAGAAACCGAACCTATGCCCCTAGAACAAACCTGGGATTACCTCTTCAGCAGTGTCCGAGAACGCCTGCTCATGTTCCGCTAGGTACTTCTGCCAAGAAGCTTGATCCCAAATCTCGATTCGAGATCCGGCACCAATCACCGTTACGTCTCGCTTCAACCCCGCATAGGTGCGAAGTAACGCGGGAATGGTGATTCTTCCCTGCTTATCCGGTTTGTCGTCCATCGCTCCCGAGAGCATGATCCTGACGAAATCTCTAGCCTGCCTACTGGAGATAGGCGCCCGGCGGAGCTCTTCGTACATGTTTGCGAATTCCTGGGAGGTGAACATGTATAAGCAGCGATCCTGGCCCCTGGTTAGGACCAAGCCGTTTGAAAGTTCCTCGCGGTAGCGGGAAGGCAGAATGAGGCGCCCCTTGTCATCGAGCTTTGGCTCAGCTGTACCAAGGAACACACGCACCTCCTCACCGCTGAGCTCCACTTTACTCCACAATCAACCACATTGTGAAGCTAATCCTCCATTTTTCGCATTTCTGCCTAGATCAAACATCTACTGAACAGCTAATTTACCGAATGGAGTGAAGTGGAGTAAAAATCCATACATAGTGGAGGACGACTGGCCACCCAGAGGGGTGGCAGTTAAAAATAAAAAGAGGGGAAGACTCTGCGTCTTCCCCTCTCTACGAAACTACTTACTAGTAGCGGCCAGATTCGCCCTGACCGCGGCGTTCCCATTTTTGCTGTTGCTTCTTCATAAAAGCAGATGAGGATGCACCCCTAGCCGTCTTTCCAGAAAGCTTCGCAACAACTTTTCTGTTCCAAGGCAGGGTGATTCCAAATACCATTACCAAGAATCCAACTACCGCCAGCGCCATGGCCGGCCACGTATACCCGAGTGACACCGCAACCACAATGATCACCAATCCAAGAAGTGTCACGACACCCATAGCTGCCATAACCCTAGGAGGCGTCTTCCTTGGTGAGTTAGGAGCCTCTTTCGCCATGGCGGCATCGAAGGAAGGATCGCCCTCGCGCAGCTGGGCTTCCAAATCCGCAAGGACCTGCTTTTCGTAGTCAGACAGTCCCATGACACCTTCCTTCGCTATAAATGTGTCTTCACTCTCAGGATAGAGCATTACCGCCCTATTTCCCCAACTCGTTCCTTTCCTTCCGGTCACCCAGCAGCGACGCGGGCCGCAAAGCGCTGGCGCCAAATCGGGCCGCAATTCCGTCCATCGCACTCTCGGCTGCCCGGCGCGTATCTTGGCCGTCGATGGTTAGCTGTATTCCGACCTCTGCCGAAACTAGCCCTTCGACACGCAGACCAACCAGCCTATAGCCACCGGTTGGCAATGGCACAGAATGCGCCAAAGTGCGCGCCACCTTATAGATATCTGCACCTAGATCAGTTGCCGGCACGGTTTTTGACCTAGTCACTGTTCTAAAGTCGGCACCGCGCAACTTGACCACGATTGTCTGCCCCTGCCATTTTGCGGCGCGTAGCTTAGCAGCGCACTCGTGTGCCTGCGCTAAAAGCACTTCTTCTAACCTAGGGAATGCGGTTACATTTTGTTCGAAGGTAACCTCAGTACCGATCGACTTTTCGGGGCCGCTCTCGCCTACCTTTGACGCATCAATTCCCAAACTAATCTGTGCCAGTCTTGCCCCTGCCGCTTTTCCTACCTTGCGCTGCAGATCAGACTCGGGAACCTGCGCCAACTGGCCAATAGTACGAACGCCAGACCGCAGCAAAATCTCTTGGACCCTCTTTCCCACTCCAGGAAGTGCACCTACGGGCAAATCATGTAGGAACGCGGACACAGCGGTATCTGGAACCAGTAATATCCCGTCGGGCTTCGCATGCGAGGACGCAATTTTTGCTACCAATTTCGAGGGCGCAATGCCTACCGATGCCGCAATCCCCAGTTCGGTTTTGATGCGACGGCGAAGAGCAATTGCGATCTGCGTGGAGGAGCCAAATATCTTTCGGACTCCAGACACGTCCAGGTAAGCTTCATCCACGCTTACCTTCTGAAACGCAGGAGTATAGGAAGACAAGATCTTCATTACCTCGGCCGACACCTGGGAGTACACCCCTTTGCGGGTGGGCAACACCACCGCCCTGGGGCAAAGGCGAACTGCACGCGACACCGGCATGCCGGCATGCACGCCGTAGGCCCGCGCTTCGTAGGTAGCAGAAGTGACTACGCCCCTGTTCGAGTGCCCACCGACAATCAGAGGCTTTCCTACCAGTTCCGGATGATCCAGCAGTTCGACGGAAGCGAAAAAACAATCCATGTCGACGTGCAAGATATTGGCATGCGAGTCGTCTTTTCCCCACCCATGCCTGGCACTGGCTAGCCTAGGCGAATTAGACATTACTTAGGCTGATTTGCTGGGGCCATCTACCGGCCCATCAGCGCGGTGACGCCCCTTCGGCTTAGGTGGCACTGCAGTCTGGCCCTGGTCGGCACGCTGCTGGTCGGTATTGCGCAAAAAGTCTTCGAAACGCTCGGCAAGATCGTCCCCGCTGGGGATTTTCACTGGTGAATCGGAAACTTGCAATTGCGAAATATCCAACGAATCGACGCGCTGCTCCAGTTGGGCGATGACGCCGCCAATCTCAGCAGATTCCTGCACTTCCAGGTCAAGCCTCTTTGAGAGCATGTCAGAAGCGGCAGCCAAATCACCAATTGGCAAATCCAGTCCAGTAAGATCGCTGATTCGCGAAATTAACGCTGTTGCTGCAGCCGGGTAGTCAGAGTCCATCACGTAGTAGGGCACCCCTACCGTAAGACCAATGGAATCGATCCCCTGCTGCCCCAGGCTGTACTGCAGGAACATTCCCATGGAAGCGGAAAACTGCATGGTGCCGATTTGCTCGTCTTGCGGAGGCAGTAGATCCGGACGCGTTCCAGTCTGGTTCACTAGCGGAGGACGCGTGTGCGGAGTGGCAGCTGGCAACCCCAGGACGTTAATAGCGGTCTCGACTCCCACCTCTTTGGCATACTCGGATACCACTTGGGCGAACTCATTCCAACGCAGATCCGGCTCAGGCCCGTGCAAGATCAAGATTTCTTGTCCCGAATAATCGGTAACCTTGTCGATGGCGATTTCAGGAGGCTCCATATCCGTTACAGTCCATTGGGACAAAGTCGCCAAGGGACGGCGGGCACGATAATCGACAAGTTTGTCTGTATCGAAAGTCACTACGCGCTCTGCCTGCAAAGATGGCAGCAATTGTTCTAGCGTAAGCCGGCCGGCGTGTCCCGCATCAATAGCGCCATACATGTGGTGGAGCATAACCCGCGAGCGCACCGGCACATCAGAGATCTGAGAGATTAGCTCTGTCATTTTTACCTCCACCTTCTTTAGCTATTAGCCTATATGTTCTGTCTGACAGTTGATGTCCCAACATGACCAACTATCATTTTGGTCTGACACAATAGGTTAACTTTCAATCTGTCTAACAAGAAACTTACTACCGTTATTCCAAGGATAAGCGTGACTTCTACCCCAATGGACCAAGAGCAGCCCGCAGTCGATCGTGCCTACCGGGCACTTGACGCAGCTCGGTCTAGCTACCGACGCCAACAGCGCAAGGCTGAGGCCGCAGGAGCTCAAGGGTCTCCTCAGGCCCGCTCTGAACGAGATGCAATCGCAGCTCATTTTGGTGATCAGGCGACTCGCTTGGAGCAGGTGGAAGACAAGCTTGTGTTTGGCAGATTGGATATGACATCCGATCATGCCCCTTCGCCTCGCTACATTGGCAGGGTGGGTCTTTCCGAGGAGGGCAAGACCATTTTGGTTGATTGGCGCGCACGGGCCGCTACCCCGTTTTATCGGGCTACTCCCGCCCATCATGAGGGCGTGGTCAGGCGTCGCCATATCGGCACGAAGCTGCGGAAAGTGGTCTCGGTTGAGGACGATCTTTTCGATGTGTCAGCTTCCGAAAATGTTTCCTTGGCAGGCGAGGGCGCCCTTTTCGCCGCGATGAATTCTGCGCGCGGTGGTCATATGGGCGACATTGTGACTACCATTCAGGCAGAGCAGGACGAGGTTATTCGTTCTGAGGCTAAAGAACTTCTAGTGGTTCAGGGCGGCCCGGGCACGGGCAAGACTGCTGTAGCGCTACATCGCGCGGCTTATCTACTGTATTCAGAACGCGAGAAGCTGCAACGGTCAGGGGTGCTTATTGTTGGCCCATCCAGGCGTTTCTTGCGGTATATCGAACAGGTATTGCCGGCATTGGGGGAAACGGGTGTCGTCTCTGTAACGATGGGTGACCTGCTCCCAGGTATTAGCGCCGTTTCCCATGACAGTGACGCCCTCGCGCGTCTAAAGGGCTCCCTAGAATGGATAAAAATCGCGAAGAGGGCGGTAGCTTCCAGGCGTCGCATTCCGGAGGCTCCCATAACGATGCGCGTATCCGGCGTGACCGTCACTCTTCTTCCAGAGGACGTGAAGGCTGCTGCTCGGCGGGCAAAACAAGCATCTAGAGCGCACAATGTGGCGCGCACTACCTTCGCCCTCACGCTGCTAGAAAAACTCACCGATAGCTACCTGGCCGCAGACGAAAATCTAAGTTCGTCTGACAGGGCTTGGGTGCGTGAAGAACTGCGCACGAACATTGATGTAAAGCGCAATATCAACCTGTGCTGGATGCCCGAGTCCGCCACTGCCCTACTCCGCAAGCTCTATTCACGCCCGCAGCTCCTAGCAGCATGCGCCCCCAGTTTCACCGCCGAGCAAGTTGCCGCTCTGCAGCGGCCAACCGATGCTGCTTTTACGGTAGAGGACATTCCCATCCTCGACGAACTGGCAGAGTTGTTGGGCCCTTCAGATGTGTTTGCTGCGGCAGCCCGCGAGCGCGTTGCTAGGCAAGAACAGGCCATAGCGAGGGCGCAGCAAGCCCTGGATATGGATGGCCTGGGCGGAGGGATCGTGAATGCCCAGCTACTCGCGGAACGCACACAGGGGCAGGCTGATTCTTCGACATTGGCAGAGAAGGCCCGAGCCGACAGGTCCTGGACTTTTGGCCACATAGTCGTAGATGAGGCGCAGGAGCTCTCGCCCCTAGCATGGGCTGCTTTGCTCAGGCGCTGTCCCTCTCGCTCGTTCACAGTGGTAGGCGACCTAGCACAAAGGACGGGAACCAGTGCGAAAGATTGGACGGAAATCCTTGGGCCAGCTGCCCGCGGATACTCCGGTACGGCTATCTTGTCGATTTGCTACCGCACCCCACAAACCATTATGGAGGCAGCTGAAAAAGTCGCCCGCGCCCTCGGCAGACCAATCGACTACCCGGTAAAGGCCGTCCGCGACCTACCAGATTGTCTGCGATTGCACCAGAGTGAAGGCCTTGCGCGCAGTGTCAGTCAGCTTGCCCAAATTGCCTGCGAAGAGCTGGACTTAGAGCACGGCACGGGGCAGGGCCAGGTGGCAGTCATTGCCGAAAAAGAGATAAGGCAGAAACTGACTTTCTCGGATCCACGTATCAACGTTCTTTCTGCCCGCGCCTCGAAGGGACTGGAATACGACGTAGTCATCCTGGTTGAACCTATCCAGATGCAGGATCGTCCTGGGGATCTATACGTAGCAATGACTAGGCCAACTAAGAGACTCGAGGTCGTCTATTCTGAAAAACTGCCAGAAGGATTCACTTCTAAATAGTTTTTCGACAAACCGCTTGCTCAGCACACTTTGCGATGACACTATTTATACATGCCCAAAGTTTTACTTCTGGAAAATCCTCACCCCGATGCCGACGCGATCTACCGCCAGGCGGGATTCGAGGTTGAACGACGGGTCGGGGCGCTGGACGAGGACGAACTGATAGAGGCTCTTCAGGGAGTTGACGCGGTCGGGATACGGTCAAAGACCGCGATCACCGAGAAGGTGTTAGCAAGCTGCCCACGTCTGTCTTGCATCGGCGCGTACTGTATAGGGACAAACCAGATCGACCTGTCCGAAGCCACCAGAAGAGGCGTCGCCGTCTTCAATGCCCCCTACTCCAACACGCGCTCGGTGGTAGAGATGGCAATATCTTTAATCATCGCGCTCAGCCGTCAGCTTCCCCAAAAGAACGCCGCCCTCCACCGCGGGGTGTGGCAGAAAAGCGCCGCTGGAGCCCATGAAGTCCGAGGAAAAACGCTGGGCATTATTGGCTATGGCCACATCGGCATGCAGCTGTCCGTATTAGCCGAAGCCATGGGAATGAAGGTTATCTTTTACGACACTGCCGAACGCCTCGCCCTCGGCAATGCCCACGGTTGCAAAACCATGGAAGAACTATTAGGACGCGCAGACGTAGTTTCCATCCACGTCGATGGGAACCCGACCAACGCGAACATGTTCGGCCCACAGCAATTCGAGCAGATGCAGCCTGGGGCAATCCTTCTAAATCTGTCGCGAGGATCAGTCATCGACTCTGGCGCCCTAGTGCAGGCTCTGGAAGCTGGAATGCTCAGTGGAGCTGCCATTGACGTGTTCCCAACCGAGCCGAAGAAGAATGGGGATCCATTCAACTCGCCACTGGCAAAGTTCGCGAATGTAGTACTTACTCCACACGTGGGCGGGTCTACCGAAGAAGCCCAACTAGATATTGGACAGTTCGTCACTTCAAAGGTTGTCGGCTATTTCCAATCCGCATCCACAGACATGTCAGTGAATCTGCCAAACCTTACCCTCCCAGTTTCCAAAGACGCTCTGTACCGCGTGGCATACATTCACACCAACGCACCGGGGGTGCTTGCTGAAATAAACCACATTTTTGCCTCCCACGGGGCCAACATCAACGGGCAAATCCTTGGTACGCAGGGGCGCGTCGGGTACGTAATAACCGACATTTCCTCAGAATTGCCTGTCGAGACGGTTGCAGCCCTAAAACGCGGCGAAGAAACCATCAAACTCCGCGTACTAACTCACTAAGTTCTGCCAAGAGACAAATAGGAAAAGTAGATAGGCTTACCCCGTGGATAGCGAAGACCCAGTTTCAGACCTAACCAGGCGCTTGCGCGAAAACTACGACCCGGAAGTAGGTCATGAAGTAGACCAGAGCCCAGCAACTTTAGTCTCTTTACTGCAAGAATCGGCAGCCAAGTGGCCAGATCGGGTAGCAACAGATTTCATGGGCGCCACCTTGACTTATTCCGAGCTGGAAGAACAGTCGCGAAAAGCCGCTAGCGCAATGGCAAACATGGGTGTCACAGCCGGTGATCGGGTCAGTTTAATATTACCCAACTGCCCGCAGTTCATTTGCGGCTTTTTTGGCGCATTAGCATTGGGGGCAATTGCGGTAGCACATAATCCGCTAGCCCCAGCGTCAGAGCTCCACACCGAAATCGAACGTGTCGATTCTAAATTGATACTAGCCTGGCAAAAAACCGTCTCCAAGGTTGCCAGCCTGTCCGTGCCCGTACTGTCCGTAGATCTGGTAGCAGCACTGCCTGCAAAACTTCGGCTCGCACTGAAACTTCCGATCCCCAAAGCACGCAAGATGCGCGCACAGCTTTGCGAAAAAGTACCAGCCTCTATCCCCTCCTTTGACAAGCTAGCAAAGAAGGCAACACCACTCAGCACCCCGGCTGCAATTGACCCGGACGACACCGTCGCAATGCTGCATACAGGCGGAACAACAGGGTCACCAAAGTCGGTCATGCTCTCGAACACGAACCTAGTGTCCAACTCTCGGGCAGCTGCACAGTGGGTTACGCCCCTCCTTTCACCTCACGAAACCATTTATGCCGTACTACCGTTTTTCCACGCATTCGGAATGACATTGGTAATGCTCTCGGGCTTTCTGGTTGGTGCCACCCAAGTGGTATTTCCCAAATTTGACGAGTCGCTCTGCCTAGACGCCATGAAGCGCCGCCCCTGCACTTTCATGATTGGCGTTCCCCCGATGTTCTCTCGCCTATTGAAAGCGGCACAAAAGGCAGGCATTGCCTTAGACAGCATCAACTACACAATCTCTGGTGCCATGCCCTTGAAGAAGAAAGACGCACAGGCCTGGGCAAGCGCCACTAACGCTCCAGTTATCGAAGGTTACGGTATGACGGAGACGTCGCCCATCGTGACCGGATCGCCCCTCAGCTCCACCAGAGTCGGCACCCTTGGCTTACCGTTCCCTTCGATCCAGGTTCGCCTAGTCAGCTTGGAGGATCCCACCAAAGACGTGGACGACGAGGCCGGCGAGCCTGGTGAGCTCATAGTTAAAGGGCCCGGATGCAGCGCAGGATATTGGAATAACCCTGAAGAATCCAAAAACCTTTACACTACGGAAGGCTGGCTGCGCACCGGCGACATAGCCATAAACGACGACGGCTACCTTGCACTAGCTGACCGGCGGAAAGAGCTAATCCTTTGCGGTGGATTTAACGTCTATCCATCTGCGGTAGAAAACGCCATCCGCAAGCTAGACGAAGTAGAAGATGTTGCCGTTGTTGGCATGCCCGACGAAGATCGCGGAGAGGTAGTCACTGCAGCCATCGTCCCAGCTCAAGGACGCACCCCTACCCTTGCCAAGATTCGCGAGCAAATCATAGAAGATTTGCCAAGATACGCACTTCCCCGGCAGATGTTTCTGGTAGACAAACTAGCCACCTCGGATTTAGGAAAGGTGGTGCGCCGGCGAGTACGGGATGAGCTTCTGCAGCGGCAGCGCTAGCGCTTCTGCTGTTCAGCCCGCAGCTGCTTAATGGCCTCCTCGAAATCGTTCAAGGAGTCGTAGTCGAGATACACCGAGGCGAACCGCAAATAAGCAACAACATCCAGGTCGCGCAGAGGTTGCAAAATTGCGCGGCCCACATCCTGGGTAGTGATTTGCGCCCTCCCCGACCCACGCAGGTCCTCTTCGACCTTCTGCGCTAGTAGGGCCAGATCATCCTGGCTAACTGGCCGGCCTTGACAGGCCTTCCGAACTCCTGAAATAACCTTCCCTCTGGAGAAAGGCTCTATGACCCCGGAACGCTTCAGCACGGTTAGCCCAGCAGTTTCCTGAGTAGTAAAACGACGATTGCAATGAGGGCACTGCCTCCTACGCCTAATAGCCATACCGTCGTCAGTGGTTCGAGAATCTACTACTCGCGAATCGGGATGCTGACAAAAGGGACAGTGCAAAAGGGCCTCCAGAGCTGGGCAGCCTCACCGCGATGGCACAGAGAGCTGCTGGCCAGGGTGGAGCTGTGAGGACTGCAAACCATTTAGTTCTTTTATGTGTTCTACAGTATCAGCAACCGACACATCCGCAGCGACATATTTAGCAATAGACCACAAAGTGTCCCCACTGGAGACCGTGTAGGAGACAGTCGGCCCATCGTAGGTGGCCCCCGGCAGCGAAAGCCCCAAGGCCGAACCCAAGAAAACCGCTACTGCCAGGGAAACTAACATTCCCAGCCGCTGCAGAGCACTAACGGTAGTAGCGGAGTCAACTTTTTGCTGTTTTAATACCGAACTCTTGCTCCCCTGCAGCCTTCGCAAGTAGGCAGCGTCAACGACCTGCAGATGGCGTACCGGCCGAATTTCTGGGGTGATAGGCAGAGCGGACATCAGCTTCCTTTCGAACATCTGTTCGTCGAACACTTGTACGATACAGCTTACCTGGAGACATTTCAAGACTCTTCGAACAAATGTTTGCTTTGCGTCTTTCAGCCCCGTAAGCTCTTTATACGCACAGAAAAACATCCACCACTGACAAATGGTGACAAGGGGGATTTTCAATGACCTCGCCGGATCCGAACCTGCTTCCCAAAAGGACCCAACAGGTGCTCCAGGCTCTCAGCCAGGCAATCGAGGCAACTGGCTATCCGCCGTCCTTGCGTGAACTGGGAAAAGAAGTAGGACTCCGCTCTCCCTCCTCAATCAAGCATCAGCTGGATCTACTTGAAGAAGCGGGCTTCATCACCCGCCGCTCGTCTCGCCCTCGCGCCATCGAGGTAGTCGGCAGAGCTAAGCCTGAAAAAAAAACCGGGCTGGTCCCGGTACCGGTGGCAAGCTCCGAGGGCGGCACAGCAACTAGCGTTCCCCTAGTCGGAAAAATTGCGGCAGGCGCGCCTATCACCGCCGAACAACATGTCGAGGATGTCTACACCCTGCCACAGGAGCTAACAGGCAGAGGCGAATTATTCATGCTGCAGGTACAAGGCGAATCCATGGTTGATGCGGCCATCTGCGACGGCGACTTCGTTGTAGTGCGGGTCCAGCCGGACGCAGAAGAAGGGCAGATCGTCGCCGCTCTAGTAGATGGGGAAGCAACCGTTAAGGTCCTCTCGAGGAAAGATGGTCACCAGTGGCTGCTGCCCAGAAACGAAAACTACGCGCCCATACCGGGCGATGAAGCCACGATTATGGGGCGCGTAGTTACGGTAATGCGTTCCCTCTAGTTGTTAGTAGCCTAGCGACCTAGCTACCTCACGCAGACGCTGTGCCGATTCAGTCAGGCCATCGCGTTCGTGCAAAGTGAGCGGCGGCACCAGTACTCTACCTGCACCCTTACGAGAAGTAATCGCAGGGGCCGCCATGCAGACGCCAGAAATGCCGTGCCAATCTTCCAATAGGGTCGAGATGGTCAGCACCCGATGCTCATCACGCAGCACTGCGCTAACAATGTTCGTTGCAGCGAGGCCGATCGCATAGTTGGTGGCACCCTTACCTTCAATGATGGTGTAGGCGGAGTCCACTACCTGTTGCGCTATCTCGGCACGCAGATCGGAATCAAAGAGACGGTCATTCAGAGTCTTCCCCCAGTGCCGCAAAGGCACGTTTCCGATTTCTGCGGAAGACCACAGCGGGATCTCGCTATCGCCGTGCTCGCCAGCAATGTATGCGTGAATATTCTGTACAGCCACTCCCGTCTCTTGAGATACCAGGTAGCGAAGACGAGAAGTATCGAGCACCGTACCGGAACCGAACATTTGGTTTCGAGGCAGACCCGAAATCTTGAGCGAGGCGTAGGTGACTACGTCCACCGGATTGGTGACCAGCATGTACACCGCGTTAGGAGCTACCTCCAAAAGCTGGGGGATCAGCTTTTCCATCAGGCCCACCGTAGCTGCGGCTAGATCAAGCCGCGACTGGCCCGGTTTCTGCTTCGCGCCTGCAGTAACCACCACTACGTCCGCGCCGCGCACGACCTCGATGTCCGAAGACCCGATCACCGAGCCGACCGGGGTGAACTGAATACCGTGGGCAATGTCCAAGGCCTCGGCCTTGACCTTCTTTTCATTAATGTCATAAAGAACGACTTCTCGGGCGTCCCCGCGGATAACAGACGCATAAGCAAGCGCAGTTCCTACAGCTCCTGCCCCAATGATGGCAACTTTTGAAGGATGCCCCTCTGATCCCGATGGGTACAGGGTTGTGGCACGTTCAGACATCTATTTCCTCCGTGTAAGGCAAAGTATGTACCAACATTTTATCTGGCCAACTACCGAAGGTTAAGAGCTAAAGGCCTACGTTGTCTTTCAACCTCGCCAACGCCCCTACCGCCACTTCTTGCGAACGAGTAGGCCACATTTTTGGCAGTGATGACAACAAAAACCTGCCATATCCCTTCGAGTACAGACGCGGATCTAATAAAGCGACCATACCCTTGTCATAACTTGTCCGGACCAATCGTCCCGCTCCCTGAGCTAAAAGCAGCGCGGCATGCACAAGCGATACTCCCGTGAATCCAGACCTACCCGCCGCATTCGCGGCATCGGACAACGCAGAGGTAATGGGATCATCAGGCCGCGGGAAAGGAATTCGGTCGATGGTAACCAATCTGCACGCTGGCCCCGGGATATCTACTCCCTGCCAAAGCGAGATAGTCCCGGCCAGGACTGCATTGCCGTCCTCACGGAAAGCCTTTATCAGCGACGGCAGGTAATCTTCCCCCTGCACGAACACGGGAAGATCGGTGTGTTCACGCAAGTATTC
This sequence comes from Winkia sp. UMB3158, assembly GCF_030217145.1. Taxonomy (NCBI): domain Bacteria; kingdom Bacillati; phylum Actinomycetota; class Actinomycetes; order Actinomycetales; family Actinomycetaceae; genus Winkia; species Winkia sp. UMB3158. Next base: position 77,486 of record NZ_JASONH010000007.1, read on the forward strand.
GCCGCCAAGCTGCGCGGCCCTGCGAGAGGTGAAAAGGCACAGTGCTCCCCCACCACTTGCCTTAACCAATTCACCGATCTCGGCTAGCAGCTGCGGACTAGGTCCGTCCCTTCCGGGCTGAGGTAGCTGAGGGATGTACATAATCGCCTGGTGGGGGTAGTCGAATGGAGAACCTACATCCAGCCCTTTCCAAGTTTCCGCCAGCTGCGCGCCGAGTCTATTCGCCATGGCATCAAAACTATTTCCCAGACACAGAGTGGCCGAAGTGGCAACGACCTTGTGATTGCCATACAGCCGGGAGGCAATCGGGCGAGCCACATCTAAGGGGGCAGAGCACAGGCGCCTACGCTCCTCCGCATCTTCGGTTATCCAATTGACTCGAACTGCCGGATCGTCAATCAGAATCGCATCGATCGAATCGATTGCCGAGATCAGTTCCGCCCTGGCAACACGTTTCTTGTTGTCGGTGTTCTCTTTCCCGTCACCAATTGTTTCGAGGGCGTCTCGCATGGCTGATCCTGCACTCACCAATGCCCCGTGCAGCCCAGAGGGAAGCGCCTTTATCCGACCGGAGACAGATTCCTTCAGCCCTTGCGCCAATGCCGATGCCGCCTCTTCAATCTTTGCAGCCGGTACGCCGGTGGCCCGTCTAGCGAGGCGAGCTAGTCGCAAAAGGCTCGCATCGGAGATCTCGACTGTTCCTTGAGATCGAATCCGCCCATCCAATTCGTGGGCCTCATCGACTACCAGGACGTCGAACTCTCCTAACAGCTCGGCCTCCGTCATAGCCTGCACTCCCAGGATGGAATGATTGGTGACTACAACGTCGGCCTCGGCGGCCGCCTTTCGGGCATTCCTTGGAAAACATTCGGTGGCAAAAGGACACGATTCGCCCACACATTCGTTCTTCGTTACTGAGACTCCCCGCCAAATCTTGTCAGTTACCCCCGGGCTCATGTCGTCGCGGTCGCCAGTGGAGGTCTCTTCTGCCCACTCGCGTACCCGGAGTACTTCGGCTCCGGTGGCAGTTACTTCAAGTTCGTCAAAAAGGCCAGCCTGGTCCTCTGGCGCCATGGTTTTGAGCTTGCAGACGTAATTGGTCCACCCCTTCAGCAGCGCGATCCGCGGCGCTTTCCCAAGGACTTTCTTCACTGCCTTTTGTACTGCCGGGATGTCTCCGCCAACCAACTGCCTTTGCAAGATCAAAGTTGCTGTAGAAATCACGACTCGGCGGGACTCTTCGACCGCTTCCGTGAGTAACGGAGCCAAGTATCCCAAAGATTTGCCCGTGCCAGTACCAGCCTGTACTAGTAGAACTTGGTCACGAGACAGGTCCCAGATAGCGTTTGCCATCTGCGTCTGTCCGTCCCGGGGAACCCCGCCGAGGACGGCCACCGCCTCTGCTAGGACTTTCTCGCCTTTATTCATCTACTGCTGCGTCCTGCAGAAGACCGGCAAGGTCAGCCCTGGCCATCCCGCGCAAGCGAGTTCCAGACGCGGTGTAGTCGATCTGGTCTATTTGGGCCTCTTCATGTGCCCGGCCCACCAAGTCTCCTCTGGAGAAGGGAATGACTAGATCAATCGGCACGTCAGGATGCGGCAACATCCTTTCAATGGCTAATTTCAGTTCGGCTATTCCCTGCCCAGTGCGAGCAGACACAACAACCGAATTCTTATGTTTAGACCGCAGCACCGCTATGCGTTCTTTTGAAGCCAAGTCTGCCTTATTCAGCACCATCAGCTGGGGAATATCCATGGCGCCCTCTATATCGGCGAGCACCTTTCGAACGGCTCTGATCTGCGCCTCCGGATCCGGGTGAGCAGCATCTACAACGTGCAACAGCAGATCCGCCTGGGCAACCTCCTCCAGCGTCGACCTAAAAGCCTCCACCAGCTGGTGCGGCAAGTTTGATACGAACCCCACTGTGTCGGTGAGGGTATAGCTCCTCCCCTCAGGGGTCTCAGCTTTACGAACGGTAGGATCCAGCGTCGCAAACAATTCGTCAGCAACCATAATCTGGCTCCCCACCAATGCGTTAAGTAAAGAGGATTTGCCCGCGTTGGTATACCCGACCACCACCGCGGCAGGCGTATTAGTACGGGTGCGGCCCGACCTCTTAGTGTCCCGCGCTGCCTTCATTCCCGCTATTTGCTTGCGCAGACGAGCCATGCGGTGCCTAATCCGCCGCCTGTCCATTTCAATCTTGGTTTCACCGGGACCACGCGAACCGATGCCTTCACCGGCTGCAGCCCGACCACCGGCCTGCCTGGAAAGAGATTTACCCCACCCGCGCAGTCTAGGAAGCATGTATTCAAGCTGAGCAAGTTCCACCTGCGCTTTTCCCTCGCGGGATTTGGCGTGCTGGGCAAAAATATCCAGGATCAATGCGGTACGATCAACCACCTTTACCTTCACCACGTCCTCGAGGCCGCGCCGCTGAGACGGAGGTAATTCGCCATCGACAATCACCGTATCAGCATCCACAGAGTGCACCAGATCCCGCAGTTCACGCGCCTTTCCCGAGCCCAGGTATGTACCCGGATCCGGCTTTTCGCGGCGCTGCAAAACACCGTCCAAGACAAGAGAGCCGGCAGTTTGAGCAAGAGCAGCAAGTTCACGCAACGAATCCTCAGCTTTAGCAGCGTCAGCAGTGTAGATCCCCACCAACACGACCCGTTCCAGAGCCAATCGCTGATATTCGACCGATTCAATAGCGTCCTCGGAATGGTTCAGGCCACTGACCCGACGAAGGGCCCGTCGCTCTTCGCGCTCCATCGCGCCAGCGTCGGCGGACGTATCCATACCCTCAGTGGATTCCAGGGCCGTACCGGTCCGGGCCAAAATTCGCGCCACGACGTCTTCAGCGCGATCTTTATTATCCTGCTTCATACAACCTTTCGTGCCCCTGTAATCTAGAGGCGATGACTGAACACTATTTTACCGAAGCAGCCCCTGCAGCTGAAGCCGAGCTGGAATCACTACACGTTTCTCTTCGCGGTCGCCCCCACGACGTGCACGTAGCTGCGAAAGTTTTTTCTGCGCACACCCTGGATAAGGCTACTAAGATCCTTCTGGATGCCGTTCCTGCCCCCACCGCTCCTGCCCTGGATCTAGGTTGCGGATGGGGCCCTATTGCCCTGGCACTAACTGACGAACTCGATGGCGAGGTGTGGGCCGTCGATGTCACCGAGCGTGCTCTAGATCTAACCCGTCGCAATGCTCCAGGGGCCACGGTTGCACATGCTGACAAGGCGTTTGCGGAACTTTCCAAGCGAGGACGTCCGCTGCGTACTATCTGGTCCAATCCTCCAATTCGCATTGGGAAGGAAGCCCTGCACAGGTTGCTTCAAACATGGCTTGCCCTGCTGGCACCCGACGGGGAAGCATACCTGGTAGTAGCTCGTAACCTGGGAGCAGATTCGTTGGCAAAGTGGTTGGGCGAGCAAGGCTTTGAGGTTGCCAAGGTCTCCTCGAAGAAAGGATTCAGAATTCTGCGAGTCAGGCCTACCGAGTAAGTGCTCGGGTGGCGAAGGACAGTGCCTCATCCGGTGTCGCGAACCAGCTAATGCGATCGTCCCGCTTGAACCATTTCCACTGTTTCTTTGCTAGTTTTCGCGTCGCCAAAGCATTTTGCTCCGTGGCAGTAGCCAGATCGATCTTCCCATCTAGATAATCGATCATCTGCGGGTAGCCCGTTGCCGCCCGCGCTGTGGGCGCCTCGCGTAGTCCCTTCTGCAGTAGCGCCTGGACCTCTTCAACAAGGCCCTGCTCTACCATCTGCGCACAGCGTTTTTCGATCCGAGAGGACAGCACTTCCGCGTCGGGACGAAGCCCTATTTGCAGAGTGTCCGCGTAATGGTATTCGCCGGTGGGCATAGTTGCCGAGAACGGCCTCCCAGTAAGCTGTATTACCTCTAAAGCTCGCACCACCCGTCTGCCGTTAGAAGGCAGAATATTCGAAGCGGCCAGCGGATCTAGGGTAGCTAGAGTTTTATGCAGCTCAACGCTACCTACCGCTTCCAATTGGTCCTGAAAATGCGATCGGATCTTCGGATCCGTACCTGGAAAGATAAGCTCGTCCAGGAGCGCCCGCACGTACAATCCCGAGCCCCCGCAAACCACGGGCACCTTGCCTCTAGCAATGATTGCCTCAGCGTCTTCACGTGCGTGCTGCTGGTACGCAGCCACAGACGCCCTCTGGGACAGGTCCAGCACATCGATCTGGTGGTGCGGAATACCACCGGCTTCCGCTTCGGTCACCTTCGCGGTACCAATGTCCATGCCGTGATACAGCTGAAAGGCATCAGCAGAAATGACTTCCCCACCGAACTCTTGCGCGAGCGCCACCGCCAGAGAGGTCTTCCCCGTGGCCGTGGCACCAACTACTGCAATGATCACTTGGGGCGAACCAGCGGTATTCCAAGCGAAACAGTACCTGCGGGCATTGGTTGGGCGTTCTTTGCCTGCCAGGCGTCTCCGGCCCTGGTGGGTATCACTTCGTAGAGTCCACCCTGAATGCCAGAATCTGCAACTAGATGGTGCGGGGCACCGTGCGTCACCTGTGCGCGCACAAAATCACCTGGCCGCGGAACCTTGGCGCCGGTTGGAACCGACACATGCACGAGGCGGTTATCTTCTGCGCGCCCAGAGATACGCATCGTCTCGGCATCCTTCCGCCCTTCGCCCTCGGCTATTAGGATTTTCAGATCGCGGCCTTCCTGCTTCTGATTTTCCTCGGTAGAAATGCGTTCTTGCAGCTCGAGCAGCCTGTGATAGCGCTCTAACTTGACCTCTTCGGGTACCTGGTCCTCGCGGTCGGCCGCGGGAGTACCCGGCCTCATCGAATAGAGGAAAGTAAAAGCGGAAGAGAAGCGGGACTGCTCCACAATGTCCAGAGTCTGCTGGAAATCTTCCTCAGTTTCACCCGGGAAACCCACGATGATGTCAGTGGTAATCGCCGCATGCGGGATAGCCTCTCGGACGGAATCTAGAATCCCAAGGAACTTCTTCGACCGGTAGGACCGGCGCATAGCGCGCAGCACCTTGTCAGAGCCGGACTGCAATGGCATGTGCAGCGAGGGCATTACGACATCGGTCTCGGCCATAGCGTCGATAACATCCTGGGTAAACGCTGCCGGGTGAGGACTGGTAAAGCGTACTCGCTCCAGTCCGTCGATCTTTCCAGTTGCCCGAAGCAACTGTGCAAAGGCTCCACGCTGGCCAAAACCCACCCCGTAGGAGTTCACATTTTGCCCGAGCAGAGTAACTTCGATAGCCCCCTGATCTACAACCGCTTCGATCTCGGCAAGGATATCCCCTGGGCGGCGATCGCGTTCCTTGCCCCTCAAGTGAGGAACGATGCAGAACGTGCAAGTGTTGTTGCACCCAACTGCAATCGAGACCCAAGCTGCGTAGGCGGACTCGCGGTGGGTAGGCAAGGTGGACGGGAACGTCTTCAGCGATTCCTCGATCTCTACAGCCGCCTCCTGATTGTGGCGCGACCGCTCCAGAAGAGTCGGAAGTACGTCTATATTGTGGGTGCCAAAAACAGCGTCCACCCAAGGCGCTCGCTCGAGGATTCGAGCGCGCTCTTGCTGCGCCAGGCAACCTCCAACCGCGATCTGCATCCCCTTGCGCTTACGCTTTACCCCGGCAAGCTGGCCCAGGTTGCCGTACAACTTATTAGCTGCATTTTCACGGACCGAGCAAGTATTGATCACAACTACGTCCGCACCCTCATCGCCGGCATCTGTAGCCCTTGCAGCAGCATCAGGTACCTGTTCCACAGGAACCAAGCCGACGGAATCCAACAGGCCTGCCATACGTTCGGAATCGTGAACGTTCATCTGGCAGCCAAGAGTCTTAATGTGATAAGTGCGTGGTGTAGTCATCGCGGGTCATTCTAGAGCATCTGAGCTAGTAGGACTAGTCTTCTAGAGCAGTATTTGCCGCTGCCAGGGCAAGAATCACACTTTGCGCGCGTACGGTGGCGCGGTCTCCCTCGATATTCACAGTGCGGAGAATCTGCTTAGTAGGGGTAAGTACACAAATGTGCACCTCTCCGGCTGGGTGCCCGCCATCGTCGCCAGGACCGGCAACGCCAGAGGTCGCAATTGCCATATCGGCCGAATAGAGCTTCAACACGCCCTCGGCCATCTGCCTTGCGACCGAATCTGTATACGGGCCCGTCTGCTCTAGTTCTTCCGCTGAAACACCCAGAACAGAGGCTTTAGTTTGAGTCTGGTAAGTGAGGGCTCCCCCACGGAAAACAGTAGACGCTCCGGGTATATCAACAATTGACGATGCCAGCCATCCGCCAGTTAGCGATTCCGCAACTGCGATCGAGTAGCCCATATCCTTGCAACCCTGGATAAGCTGGGCAGCCAATGTGTGATTAGTCGAAGCCTCTGTCATATTTTCCTTTCTAAAACTGTTCCAGCGCAGCCACGATAGCTTGCCTGCACTGGCCAGGACCATACCCCTTACGAGCCAGAAAAGCGTTGGTACGCCGAATAATCACCTCCCGAGGACGCCCTTTCAGTGTACCGACCTTCTTCACAGCTAACTGGTTGGCTAATTCCTGCTCGTCTACCTCGCTGACTTCTTGCATCGCCTGTGCAGCAATATCGGGAGAGATTCCCTTCTTCATCAATTCGGCATACAGGGCACGCCCCACCAGCGATCGCTCCGCATTCTTAGTGCGAACCAGCATCTGCGCATATTGCAAGTCATCGAGCAGTCCCACCTCTTCAAAACGGGTAATAACCTGATCTATGACCTCGGTGACGAAGCCTCTTTGAGAAAGCTTCTTTCTGACCTGACCGGTAGACTGAGCTGCTCCATCGAGCATCCGCAGCGTGGCCTCACGGGCCTTCTGCACAGCGTCGTCAAAGCCCAGTTCGGCATTTTCTTGCCGCCGCTTTGCCCGCCTCTTAGCAGCCTTTACCGGATCGCGCCGTTTACGTTCCGCTTCGCCCTGTTCAGGATCGAAGTAGGAAACCACTAAAAGCCTCCGTCCTCGACGTTCTTCTTAGTGTTCTTCCCCTTCTTCTTCGCTGCAGGTTGGGAAGCAGCTGCTTCGGGTGCCTCTTCCGCACCGTCAACTATGCCCACAGCTACCAAGATCTTGCGCTCAATCTCGTTAGCAAGCTCAGGATTGTCTTTCAAGAACTGACGGACGTTCTCTCGGCCCTGGCCCAACTGATCAGAGCCATAGGTAAACCACGAACCAGACTTCCGCACGATTCCCGTCTCGACACCCATGTCAATCAAGGAGCCTTCTCTAGAGATGCCCTCGCCGTAAAGAATGTCGAATTCAGCCTGCTTGAACGGCGGCGCCATCTTATTCTTGACTACCTTCACGCGAGTCTTGTTACCAACCGGAGCGCCGGCATCCTTCAAAGTCTCGATGCGCCTAATGTCGAGCCGCACAGACGAGTAGAACTTGAGCGCCTTGCCACCCGTGGTAGTTTCTGGCGAACCGAAGAATACGCCAATCTTCTCGCGTAACTGGTTAATGAAAATTGCCGTAGTACCAGAGGCCGACAGTGCGCCGGTCATCTTCCGTAGCGCCTGCGACATCAAGCGAGCCTGCAACCCTACGTGCGAGTCGCCCATTTCTCCTTCTATTTCAGCCTTGGGAACCAAGGCCGCAACGGAGTCAATGACGATAATGTCAATACCACCAGAGCGGATCAGCATATCCGCGATCTCGAGGGCCTGCTCCCCCGTATCCGGCTGGGCCACCAGCAGATCGTCCGTATTGACTCCGAGCTTCTTGGCGTATTCCGGATCAAGGGCATGCTCAGCATCGATGAACGCGGCATTTCCGCCGGCCTTCTGCGCCGACGCTACCGCATGCAACGCAACCGTAGTCTTACCGGAGGACTCTGGGCCGTAGATTTCCACAACCCTGCCGCGCGGCAATCCTCCAACCCCCAACGCGATGTCTAATGCCAGCGAACCGGTGGGGATCACCGATACTGCCCGATGCGTCTGATCGCCAAGGCGCATGACAGAGCCTTTACCAAAAGCCTTATCAATTTGCGCTAGTGCAACGTCGAGCGCCTTAGAGCGATCCTGAGCCTGAGTAGCCATAATCTTGTCCTCCTAGTACCTACAGAACTGGCCTGCAACCAGATTCCCCTCTCCGGGGCCCTGGTAGCGAGAATATGTCCGGCCACCGACATATGAAGACACAATCCACAGCTGCTACGAACTGCAAGGTCAACCTCGCCTGTGCACACTTTACTGCGAACAGGTGTTCGAAATAAAATTGGCGCGCCGAAGCGCGCCAAAGTCTATTTCTTTTTATTCTGTGCCATATGCAACCACTTGAACTCTTCAGGCTTCGAAGTGGCATCTATAAGCGACTCCCACACTCGCTGCGGTTCGACACCTTGTTCCAAAACATCAGCCGCAGTTTGGTACCAGGGTTCCAACACCAGATCTGCAGCCAACGACTGCCCGTAGGCAGATCCGTACACCTGCTCCAGGTTCTTCCAGAACTGCGAATGCTTCATCTAGACGTGCAAGGACATGGACATCGAGGGCAACCCAACGCCCTCGGCAAGGGCGAACCGATCCGCGACCTCGCGAAGCAGGGTAGCCATAGGCAGATCCAGCGCCTGGCAGATAGCCTCTAGCAATTCAGAGGAAGCTTCCTTCTGCCCGCGTTCTACCTCAGAGAGGTACCCCAGGGAAACCTGCGCCTGCGCCGACACCTCACGCAGAGTACGCCCCTGCGACTGGCGGATCATGCGAAGCACATCCCCTACCTCATGACGCAGCAACGGAACCGAGACACGGCTAACCGAGGCTGTACGAGCTTGGTTGACAGTGGGCTTAATTTCCGTATTAGTCAGTTTCTTCTTCACGTTAATTGTCAACACTCCATTCCTCTATTTCATTCCCGCCACTTGAAAATTGTGGCGTGACATGCGCCACTAGCCTTGCCCGAGGCCTCAGTGGCGGCCATAAAACTAATTATTGCCGGAGTTCCTGGGATCCTTCTGAACGTCTACTTTGCTACTGCTACGAGCATCCAAGAAGTAGATAAAACCGGACAGCCCAGTGATCACAAATGTAATCACAATGAGTGCTTGGATCAGATAGTCCATTACCGTGTAGGCAGCGCCCGAGAAGAATACGTGGATAAGCATCAGGAAAATTAGTAGCAGCTGGGTTACCGTTTTGCCCTTGCCCCACATGTTGGCAGGGATGACGACCCCCTTGCGAAGGGCACTCATGCGAAGCAGGGTGACTGCCACCTCCCTGCCGATAATCATCGCAAGGAACCACCAGTAGTACTTGAAGGGCAGCTGCCCCACAACAGACAACATTATGAAGGCGCCAATAACCAGAGCCTTGTCAGCAATGGGATCCGCAATCTTGCCGAAATTGGTAACAATATGCAGCCTGCGAGCGAGCATACCGTCTAGATGATCGGTGGCCGCGGCAACGCAAAAAATTACCGTTGCCCAGGCTCGAGCCTTATAGGAAGTCTGCACCAGCATCAGCCCTATGAACACTGGCACCAAGATTAGGCGGATGATCGTCAATACGTTGGCAACGTTCAGATTCGAGAGCGCTCTGGTCTCTTCATCCGTTTCTTTGCTCAATTTCCTAACCCGTTCTGCTAATTTTCCGTACCTTACGGTATTTTACACTTCCTTTAGCGCCCAGTCAGTTCCCACGCATCTTCGCTGTCCTTATTTACTACTTCCAGTTCTGGATGTTGCTCCTCTAGCGGGCGAAGATCGGGGCCTTCGCTGACTTCCGGTTCAGGTACGGACTCACCCTTGATGATCGCGAGTGCGCGATCGACCTCTTCCGGCGGAATTAGGACGTCGCGTGCCTTCGATCCTTGGCTTGGGCCAACGATTTCCCGAGATTCCAGCAAATCCATTAGACGGCCAGCGCGGGCAAAGCCGACCCGCAATTTGCGCTGCAACATCGAAGTGGATCCGAGCTGGGTAGATACCACCAATTCTGCTGCCTGAAGCAAGACATCCAGATCGTCACCAATGTCGTCATCAATAACGCGTTTGGTGGGCTCAGCCGGGATCACGTCCTCGCGATAAGTAACTTCCCGCTGTGCCTTCACATGGTTCACAACCTGGTGTATTTCGCTTTCATTGACCCACGCGCCTTGCACACGGATCGGTTTTGAAGCCCCCATGGGCAGGTACAGCGCGTCACCTTGCCCAATCAGTTTCTCGGCACCCGGCTGATCCAAAATTACGCGAGAGTCAGCCAACGAGGACGTAGCAAAAGCAAGGCGGGAGGGAATATTCGACTTGATAAGTCCCGTAACTACGTCTACAGAAGGTCGCTGGGTGGCCAGCACCAGGTGAATACCAGCTGCACGCGCCAGCTGAGAAATACGCTGAATTGACGCTTCTACATCCCGTGGCGACACCATCATTAGATCCGCCAACTCGTCTACTACCACCAGCAGATAAGGGTACGGCTCCAGCTTGCGCTTGGAATCCGGCGGCAGCTGAATGCTTCCATTGCGAATCGCCGCGTTGAAATCGTCGATGTGCTTGTAGCCGAAACGCGCCAGATCGTCGTAGCGCGCGTCCATCTCTTTTACGACCCATTCCAGCGCTTCTGCCGCTTTCTTAGGATCGGTGATGATCGGAGTTATCAGATGGGGAATGCCCTCGTAGATGGTAAGTTCCACGCGCTTGGGATCCACTAGGATCATGCGAACCTGCGCCGGAGTTGCTCGCATCATGATGGAGGTGATCATCGAGTTTACAAACGAGGACTTACCAGATCCCGTAGCACCCGCTACTAGCAAGTGCGGAGTCTTTGCGATGTTCGTGACTACGAAACCGCCCTCGATGTCTTTGCCCAGGCCCACAACCAAGGGATGGGAATTCTTCTTCGCAGTATCAGACCGCAGTACGTCACCAAGAACTACCGTTTCTCGGTCGCTATTTGGAATCTCGACGCCAATCGCCTGTTTGCCCGGGATTGGGCTCAAAATTCGCACGTCGGCACTGGCTACAGCGTAGGCGATGTTCTTCTCGAGGTTGGTAATCTTATCTACCTTTACCCCGGCTCCTAGATGTACCTCGTACCGAGTAACTGTTGGTCCCCTAGAAAAGCCGGTGACCTTCGCATCGACCTTGAATTCGTCAAGAACTCCCTGTAGTTGAGCCACTACCTTGTCGTTTGCCGACGAGCGGAGCTTTTGCGGAGCGCCTTTAATAAGCAGTGAGTCCTGGGGCAAGTCGTAGGGCTTGTCATCGAAACTAGTATCGGCTTCAAACGCCGACGATTCCTCTTCTGGTTCCTGCGCAACGGGGGCAGGCGAGCCCGATGCGGCAACGGTGCTGCCTCCGCTTGCAATAGGCCCAGTTGGAGCAACCACCTGGGTTACTTCGGAGCTGGCAGGCTCTTCCAGCAGCTGAGTGTGATCGTCGTATGCAGGCGGTTCTTCGAAGGCAGGCACAATCGGCACAGGTTCTGAGATGACCCGAGTCGGCTCCGCCGGTGTCTCGGTGTGCAACGGCGTGCGGAAAGCATCATCCCCATCGTAGGAGTCCAGCTTCTCTTCGCTCTGCCCCTTACTTGAACGGGCAAAGCGCGAACTGCGTTTCGGTTTATCGCCGGCTTCCTCCCGTTTTTCTTCATGTCCCTTCCGCCAAGAGGCATACTTCTGTTCTGCAGAACCAAACCACGCCTTAGCGGCAGCGAATGCACTTGCCAACGGCGTTTCAGTAAGGACCAACAGCGAATAGGCAAAAATCAGCACAAGCAACAGTGCCGCACCTACCCGAGTAAACAGAATGGCTAGCGGGTGCCCTAGAACCCATCCGATAATTCCGCCTGCTTGTTCCAGCGCTTCAATGCCGTTACCGAGCGAAGGTGCCCCTCGCCCGACGTGCACAATCCCGGTAGCGGCGATCACTACCCCAAGGGTGCCGACAATTACGTGCGCCTTAGCGCCAAGAGGTTCCCGGTTGCGGAAAATACCCAATGCAACCCAAAGGGCGAGCAGCGGTGCGACGACAGAGAAAACCCCGACGGCCCCTGCGGCCACGTGGTGGATCACGTCCCCTGCCAGGCCCGACATGCCAAACCACTCGCGGAGTGCAATGACGACTGCCAGCCCAATGATCGCAAAAGCCAAGCCGTCGCGCCTCAACGAGGGCGTGTATTCCTTAGGAGGTTCAGGTTTCTTCGGTGTTTTCTTGCGTGTAGCCATAGCGGTTTCAGACTATAGGTAAAGTCCAAAAGTCACCTTCCGGCCACGCCGCGGTAAGGCTTATGTGAGCGAATCCTGCGCCATAAGTGCCTCCCCGTCCCGGTCGTCTGGCACGTTCCGCCCTCCTGGGCGTCCGACCATGATGGCACCGGCAGCATTGGCGCGTCGGGCGGCAGTAATTGGGTCGTGTCCCTGCAGAAGAGATGCGCACAGTACCCCGGTGTGTACGTCACCCACCGCGGCTGTATCTCTAATTTGGGATGGGAATGCTGGTACTTTGACCGGTTCGGAGTTTGGGCCGTCGGTGACCCAGCAGCCCCTGGAGGAATCCCGGCGGACGATGACCGCTGACGGTTTCATAACCTCACTTAGCGCATCGTGTAGGGTTTGCCGGCCCAAGACTGCCCGAAGCAAGTCCGTTTCCCGCCTATTCATGGTTAACAGGTCGATGTGCGGCAGGATTCGCCGCAGCCATTCAGGGTCTACTTCTTTTATCTGGGGGCCCAAAGCCAGCGTCAAACTTACCCCTTCAGGAAAGTCGGGGAGCCAACCTTCTAGCGCGCTCTGATATGCCGGAGAAACCAGGTCAGAGGCAGACACGTAGACCATGTCCTTGTCCTTTAGCTGGAGCCTTTGCAAGGAAGCTAATTCCTGTTCCGCTTCGACTCCGGGAGCCACCACTGAAGAGATGAACCCATCGGCTTCGACAAGTACTAGTTTCATGCCGATGTCACCCACTACGTCAGAGGTGACGACGGTGATTCCTTCGCGCCCCAGTTCTTCGGCAACCATCATGGAGTTCGGTCCGGTGCCCATACAGGCAGCGCACCACACCTCGACTCCTTGGCGGCGGGCAGCGACCATTACTGGGAACGCGCCGCCTACTCCAACAGAAGACATGGTCGCAGAGACCTCGCCTCCCCTGTCAGGAAGATGGGGAACGTGCATCGGCATAGTCAAAATGACCGATGCAACAGCAACCAAAGAACCAGCCATCAATTACCCTTCAATAACCACGGGAACAATCATTGGGCGTCGCCGCAGCCTGCGGGAAACCCACCGTCCCAAGGCGCGTCGCATGGCCTGCTGCAGTGAGTAAGCGTCCACGTGCCCCGGTGCTGCCGCCTTCGCAAGAGCCTCTGCCACATCGGGGAGCACTTCCCTAAACACAGCTTCGTCCTCGGCCATCCCGCGAGCGGTAATGTGCGGGCCCGCCAGGACCTGCCCCATTTCGAGGTCGACAACGGCGAAGACGCTGACAAAGCCCTCTTCGCCGAGCACTAGCCGATCGTGCAGTTCGCTTTCACTGATCTCGCCGATCGAACCACCGTCTACGTACACGTAGTCACAGGGCACTGCGCCAACTACGGAAGCTTGCCCATTGGCGAGGTCGACTACTACCCCGTCTTCTGCCAGGGCAATGCGCGACGCCGGCACTCCCGTTTGGACAGCCAGCCGGCCGTTTGCCACGAGGTGTCTGATCTCGCCGTGAATCGGCATCACGTTCTTCGGCTGAACCACGTTGTAGCAGTACAGCAATTCCCCTGCGGCGGCGTGTCCAGATACGTGCACCTTTGCGTTGCCCTTGTGCACAACCTTGGTACCTAGGCGCATCAGAGCATTGATTACGCGATATACGGAGTTTTCGTTTCCGGGGATCAACGAGGACGCCAAGATGACAGTGTCCTCGGGACCTACCGAGATGAACTTGTGAGTGCCGTTGGCGATCCTGGCCAGAGCTGCCATGGGCTCGCCCTGCGAACCCGTGGCCATGTAGACCCGCTGCCGTGGGGGCAAGTTTTCAATTTCGCGAGAAGAAACGATTACGCCCTCGGGAGCATTCAGGTACCCCAGCTCCATCGCAATACGCATGTTGCGTTCCATAGAGCGCCCCACAAAGGCAACCTTGCGACCGTGCTCGGCAGCAGCGTCTAGTACTTGCTGGACACGGTGCACATGCGAACTGAACGAGGCGACAATCAGCTGCCCCTGTGCTTTGCCGAACACCGCACTGATGACGGGTCCGATCTCGCGCTCATGGGTAACAAATCCCGGCACTTCAGCGTTGGTCGAATCCACCATGAACAGGTCTACGCCCTCTTCGCCAAGACGGGCGAAGGAACGCAGGTCTGTAATACGGCGATCTAGGGGCAGCTGGTCCATCTTGAAGTCGCCCGTAACTAGGGCGTTTCCGGCCTCGGTGCGGATCATGACTGCAAGCGCATCCGGAATGGAGTGGTTTACTGCAACAAATTCGCAGCCGAACCCGCCGATCTGAACGGTGTCGCCCTCGGCAACCACGTTTAGGTTTGTGTCGCGCAGCCGATGTTCTGCCAGCTTCGGTTCCAAGAACGCAAGAGTTAGGCGCGAGCCGTAGATCGGGATGTCGCGGCGCAAACGCAACAGGTACGGGACCGCGCCAATGTGGTCCTCATGGCCGTGAGTGAGCACAAGCCCCACCACGTCATCCATCCTGTTAGAGATTGCCGAAAAGTCCGGAAGAATCAGGTCTACACCCGGCTGGATTTCTTCAGGAAACAGTACGCCACAATCGACGATCAATAGTTTGCCGTTGATCTCGAATACGGTCATGTTCCGTCCGACCTCACCTAGGCCGCCCAGCGGAGTTACGCGCAGGGTGTCTTTGGCCAGTTTCGGCGGGGTGGGTAAGTCAGGGTAAAGAGAATTCACACTCTTATTGTGTCATCTAAAACGCGAAACACCGACCTATTCGCCGGGCAAGGTGAAAATGTTTCAGCATAGACCCAGTTTTTCCATAACTACTTTCAAGGCAAGCACCTTATCCTCTGGCTCTGCCACCAACGGCAGACGAAGTGTCGGCTCAGACAGAACTCCGGCCAAAACGAGGGCGTGTTTCGCCATTACGGCCCCCTGTCCGCCTCCCATAATTGCGTTCACTAGAGGACGTAACTTAGATGTTAAAGCCCGGCCAGTAGCAATGTCGCCCTGAGCCAACGCATCTATCATTTGCCGGTAAAAGGCTGCCCCCACATGCGATACCACCGAGATGACGCCCGTGGCGCCGTGGGTTAGGAAAGAGAAGTTCAACCCATCGTCTCCGCTATAGCAGTCGAGTCCGGTCCGTTCAAGCCTCTCCTGCGCCCGCTCGACATTGCCCGTTGCATCTTTAAATGCTTGTATCTGCTCAATTTGGGCGAGGCGATCTAACGTGTGTTCGCCAATCTCAAGACCGGTACGTCCAGGTATGTCATAGACCATGGCCGGAAGGTCAGTCGAGGTCGCCACTGCGCGAATATGCTGATACACCCCTTCCTGGGAAGGGCGGTTGTAATAGGGAGCCGCAACCAGCAGTCCGTCAGCGCCAGCCTGGGCAGCGCCTTCAGCCATCCGCACCGCGTGGGCGGTGTCATTCGAACAGGCCCCTGCGAATACCACCACGCTAGGATCTACTGCTGCCTTTACAGAACGGATCAGTTCTGCCTTTTCAGGCTGGTGCGTAGTTGGGGATTCCCCGGTGGTGCCAGAGAGCAAGATAGCATCACAGCCGTCTGCTGCAAGTTTCCTGGCAAGGTTAATCGCCGCCTCATAATCCACCTCCCCGTCTTTCTGGAACGGGGTGACCATCGCTGTGGCTAGAGTGCCGAATGTATGAGCTGCCATATCCTTACCCTAAAGTTAACGGGAAGGAAAAACTTTTCGTACCAAAGTGTGGATCTATTTTAGTCTTGCAACTGCGTGTACCAAACGTGTTGCACTAAGGATTGTTCGCCAACCTGGAGCTTTCTACGCACGCCTGCGGGCGCAAATCCGGCCTCGGTATAAAAACTGATTCGCCCAGCATCTCCACCGCTGATCCACACTTGCACCCGCTTCGCTCCGGTGCGTCCAAGCATGTCAGCGCATGCAGCTAGCAACCTGGATCCGTGCCCTTTACCACGTTCCGAGTCAGCCACTTCTAGCGCAACAATCTGCGCCTCTGCCGGATGCTCTTGTAGCGGAGCAGGACCATCCGGCAGAGAGGTTGCCTCCGACAGGTCTTCAGCTGGTGCCAGCGCCGCAAAACCAACAACTTTTGCCCCAGCAATGGCAGTAAGTACCATGTGCCGACCATCAGGCGGATTAGCAATTGATTCTTTCCACGTCCGAGTAAATTGTTCCCGTTTCAAGCTAGCAAGAAGGGCGGGTGATGGATTTTCCAGCACCCCGGCCAGCTCCGTCTTCATTGCCTGCAGATGAATACTGCCAATTGCCTCGGCATCCTCAACTACAGCAGGGCGAACAGAATTGTCCGCGCTCCTCATAGCCCCATCACCTTATCGAGACCAATAGTGAGCCCAGCTAGCCCGCCCACTTTCCGACACGCAAGCATTACGCCAGGCATAAAGGATTCTCGGTCAAAACAATCGGTGCGCAGTACGAGCTGTTCTCCAGGGTTACCGAACAAAACCTCCTGATGAGCATTGAGGCCACGCAGTCGGACTGCATGAACCGGTACGCCTTCATACTTGGCACCGCGAGCGCCCTCGGGGTCCGATTCAGTTGCGTCAGGCACCGGCTTGCCCGCTCTTCCGGCAGAAATCGCCCCCGCGGTAGCAATGGCAGTCCCGGAAGGCGCGTCCACCTTATTCGGATGGTGCATCTCGATAATTTCGGCACTATCGAAGTAAGGTGCGGCTAACTCAGCAAATTTCATGGTCAATACCGCCGACAACGCGAAATTCGGAGCAATCAGAACGTTCTTACCCGCCTGTTCGGCAACCCGGGTAATCTGTTCGTACTTTTCAGGGGTCCACCCCGTGGTGCCCACTACGGAATGTGATCCAGCCCGAAGCGCAGCACTCACAGTATCGAAAGCCACGGCAGGAACCGTGAAGTCCACCGTAACTTCAGCACCCGCCAACGACTGTTCATCGATGGAATCACCCGAATCCAGACGTGCCACTAATTCCATGTCTTCTTGCTGGGAAACTGCCTCACAAACAGTTGCTCCCATGCGCCCGGAAGCGCCTACTACTGCTACTTTGATCATCACTTCACCCTACCTTTGGGCCCACCACTACTTCCACGCGGGCTCCCTCTATGAGATCTCTACAGATCGTGCTAATCTGCTGCGCCGACACTGCCTCTAGCTTTGCCATTGTGTAGTCGTAGGTATCCAGCCGGTGCCTGCCAATCTCAGCCCGCCCTAATCTATTCATCCGGGCCGAAGCAGATTCCATCCCCAAGGCTGTTCCGCCCCGTAGCTGTCCGAGGGCGAGGGCGATCTCCTCTTCCCGCACTCCCCCTTGGGCCATATCTTCCAATTCTCCCAACATTACTTTGCGAACTTCGTCGACCTTGCCGGGCTGACATCCGGCATACATACCGAAGTACCCCGCATCCGCGTACGCCGACTGGAAAGCAAAAGTGGAATATGCAAGCCCCCGCTTTTCCCGTACCTGTTGGAACAGGCGCGAGGACATCCCAGAGCCCAAAATTGTGGAGGCGATCGTTGCGGCATAGCCGCGTTCGTCGCTAATCGAGTAGCCTCGCCCTCCTACCAGTAGGTGTGCCTGTTCAATGGGACGCTCAATGTGCAGTTGCGCTTCTTGGGTCGGACGTACCTCGGTGACCGAGCGGGCCGGCCTGGGGGCATCCTCATCCTCGCCTGACCGATCCGCCCACGCTCCGGATTGCCTGAAGTCATCGACCAATTCGCACAGCTGTTCGTGATTCACATTTCCGGCAGCCGCGATCGTGATTCCAGACGGTACGTAGGTCTGCTGATAATGCTCCCGTACAGCTTCGAGCGGAGTTGCCGTTACCGATTGCGGGGTGCCCCCGATTGGGCGGGCGAGCTCATGACCAGCAAACATGGCACCCGCGAACTTCTCGTGCGCTAAATCAGTCGGGTCATCGGCTGCCATTGCTAGCTCGTCCAGGATAACGGTGCGTTCCATTTCGAAATCGGCACGATCCAGTTTGGCTCTGGATACCATGTCCAAAATAATCTGAAGAGCCATCGGCATATCTGCGGCAAGAACTCGCCCATAATAAGTGGTGTATTCCTTTGCAGTGCCGGCGTTTGATTCGCCTCCAACCCGATCAAACGAGGACGAGATATCTAACGCGGTAAGGTTCTCAGTCCCCTTGAACAGCAGGTGCTCCAAATAATGGGTGGAACCGTAATGGCCTTCAGCTTCGTCGCGGGAGCCTGCTTCTACCCAAGCCCCCAAGGAGACACTCCGAGAGGTGGGCACGTTTTGCGTAATTACGCGCAGACCTCCCGGTAAGATTGTGCGCCTGATCAAGGTCCCGTCCTCAGCAATAGACAGGTCTGCTCCAGGCTGGTTGCAACTGACGCGAGGCAATTCAAAGCTACCGGTATCCATAGGTTTCCTATTCTATTGCCCGGACATAAGTTCACCAACCATTATGAGACAACTCTAACCACCTAGTTGCAGGCGCAACTGTTCACCTTGGGCGATAAGCGTAATTATTCGCCTTCAAACCTAGCTAATACCCATTAGCTGCGGTAGATTTTCTCGCGAGACATAGGTGAATGCTTTTCGGATAGGAGATTAAGTTGAATCAGCAAATATACAAAGCCATCGCTAGAGTCCTAGGAACCATCTTGGTGCTAGTTGGCATAGGAGCAATCGGAGGCGGGCTGTTCCTACACTCCTCTGTTAGCTCACAGCTTTCCGAGCAACAGATAACCATGCCCTCCAAGGAGAATCTAACTACCCAAGAGCAGAAAGATCACCTCCTCCAATATGCGGGCCAGCCTATGGAGGACGGCAACCAAGCCTTCGCTTTCTCGGACTACTACATAAAAGAACACCTGAAGCAGATGGCGGGTGGGAAGAACTACAACGAGGTTTCTGGCGAATACATGAAACTGTCGGCAGATCCCAAGGCTGACCCGCAGAAAGTTGCCAAGCTTCGCGAGCTACGTGCCGACATGTTCCAGGGCAACTCCCTGCGCGGCATGCTACTCAACGCCTACGCTTTTTGGACGATGGGTACCGTGGCCTTCTGGGCAGGAATCGGCTCCTTGATCGTAGGTGCGGGCGCGCTCATCTATTCCTTCCTAGGCAACTCAACAAAGCGCGGCTCTTCTAAAGCTACTGCCTAACTCTGTTAATAAGTTTTGGCCCGCAGCCAGAGGCTGCGGGCCAAAACTTATCTACGGATTATTCCTGGTCGTCCTTCGAACGCGAACGGGACCGGGAACGGTTACGCCGCTGGCGACGCTCCCCCGAACCGTTTTCACGACGACGGCGCCGGCGCGGGCGAGATTCCTCGTCCTTCTTCGGCTCTTCAGACTCTTCAGACTTAGCCTCCGAGTCAGATTCTGCCTCCTCGCCCTCGACAACCGCGTGCAAGGAAAGCTTGCCACGAGCATCGATCTCGGCGATCTCGACCTCGACCTGCTGGCCAACGTTCAACACGTCCTCGACAGAATCGATACGCTTGCCGCCAACCAGGCGACGGATCTGGCTGATGTGCAGCAGCCCGTCCTTACCTGGGGTAAGCGAAACGAAGGCGCCGAAGGAGGTCGTCTTGACAACAGTACCGACGTAGCGCTCTCCGACCTCGGGCAGCTGCGGGTTAGCAATCGCGTTGACCGCGGCGCGCGCTGCTTCTGCGCTCTCGCCATTATCAGAAGCAATGTAGACAGTGCCGTCATCTTCGATGGTCAGCTCGGCTCCGGTGTCTTCCTGGATCTGATTGATCATCTTGCCCTTCGGGCCAATGACCTCGCCAATCTTGTCGACCGGCACCTGGACGGTGATGATACGCGGCGCGGTGGCAGCCAGCTCATCCGGAGTATCGATGGCGGCAGCCATTACCTCGAGGATGTGAAGGCGGGCGTCGCGGGCCTGGCTCAGAGCAGCAGCCAGAACGTCGGACGGGATGCCGTCCAGCTTCGTATCCAGCTGCAGCGCAGTAATGAATTCGCTGGTACCGGCAACCTTGAAGTCCATGTCGCCGAAGCCGTCCTCGGCGCCAAGGATGTCAGTGAGGGCGACGTACTTAGTCTTGCCATCTTCCATAGGCTCGGACATAAGGCCCATAGCAATACCTGCAACCGGTGCGTGCAGCGGAACGCCAGCCTGCATCAGCGACAAGGTGGAAGCGCAAACGGAGCCCATGGAGGTAGACCCATTGGAACCCAGTGCTTCCGACACCTGGCGGATCGCGTACGGGAAGTCTTCCTTGGAAGGAAGAACCGGAACAAGTGCGCGCTCAGCTAGCGCACCGTGGCCGATCTCGCGGCGCTTCGGCGAACCTACCCTACCGGTCTCGCCAGTGGAGTACGGCGGGAAGTTGTAGTGGTGAATGTACCGCTTGTGAGTAACCGGAGTCAGACCATCAATCTGCTGTTCCATGCGGAGCATGTTCAGCGTGGTAACGCCCATGATCTGGGTTTCGCCACGCTGGAAGAGGGCGGAGCCGTGGACGCGAGGCAGGACCTCGACCTCGGCAGACAGGGTGCGGATATCGGTGTACCCACGCCCGTCCATACGAACGCCCTCGTGCAGAGTGCGAGAACGAATAGCTTCCTTCTCGATAGCCTTGAAAGCGGCCTTCAGATCCTTTTCCTGCTCCGGGAACTGTTCTTCCAGTTCCTCCAGGGCGGCATCGCGGATCTCTTCGAGCTTGGCCTCGCGAGGCAGCTTCTCGACGATCGAAATCGCCTCGGGCAGCTTCGCGGATACCTTCTCTTCGACAGCCTTGTACTGCTCGTCCGAGTAATCCTTGAACAGTTCAAATTCGGCGGTGGGCTTGGAAGCCTTGTCGGCAACCTCCTGCTGGGCACGAACGAGCTCACGAATGAACGGCTTCGCAGCCTCGAGTCCCTCAGCAACCACAGACTCGGTGGGCTTGGTGCCACCCGCGGCAATCAGCTCGACCTCGTTCTCGCCGCCACCGGCCTCGACCATCATGATGGCAATGTCTTCTTCCCCGTCAGCGCGGGTAACAACGCGGCCTGCGACGACCATGTTGAAAGTAGAACGCTCCATTTCGGAGAAACGGGGGAAAGCCACCCACTGGTCTTCAATTAGAGCCAGGCGAAGACCACCGATCGGACCCGAGAAAGGCAGGCCGGCAATCTGGGTGGACATAGAAGCAGCATTGATGGCGAGCACGTCGTAGGCGTCATCGGGGTGCACTGCCAGAACCGTCTCGACGACCTGAACCTCGTTACGTAGGCCCTTCACAAACGAAGGACGAAGAGGACGGTCAATCAAGCGGCAGGCCAAGATTGCGTCGGTGCCCGGACGACCTTCACGGCGGAAGAAGTTTCCGGGGATCCGCCCTGCTGCGTACTGGCGTTCCTCGACGTCAACAGTCAGGGGGAAGAAATCAAATTGATCCTTGGGGTGCTTGCCCACGGTGGTAGCGGACAAGATAGCAGTTTCGCCATCGAGGTAAGCCATGGCGGAACCGGCGGCCTGCTTGGCTAGCAGACCGGTCTCAAAACGGATGGTGCGCTTACCAAAGCGACCATTGTCGATTACTGCTTCTGCAGCAGTGATGTCATTTCCTTCAAACACTAAATCGGTTTCCTTCTGTGTAGGTATCGGAGGAACCCACATGGCGGTCATCGATCGAGACTCACGGACCTTACTTCCGGAAGCCACTACCGAAGACCGACGCGACTGGGTTCCCGATAGTTAGTCTAACGGTTAGACTCAGTTTTTTAACTAGTGCCAGAACATATACTTTCGGCCCGAGCTGACGCCCGGGCCGAAAAGAAGACAATCAGTGACGCAGACCGAGGCGCTCGATCAGGGAACGGTAACGCTCGATGTCAACTTCCTTCAGGTATCCCAGCAGACGCTTGCGCTGGCCTACCAGGAGCAGCAGACCACGACGGGAGTGGTGATCGTGCTTGTGATCCTTGAAGTGCTCGGTCAGATCCTTGATGCGCTTGGATAGCAGAGCGATCTGCACCTCGGGCGAACCGGTGTCGCCCTCGTGGGTTGCATATTCTGCAATGATCTGGTCTTTTTCTTCTTTAGTAAGCGACACTTCGTCCCTCTTTCTATATTGTTGTTGCACGGAGCACCGGGGCCCATTCACCCGAGCATGACGCTACCGTGGCCGGCATGACGGCACCGACAATGCTACCAGCTCCAGTTACGGGCTCCCAGCTGCGCGTTCAGTGAGATGAGGCACGCTCTATTTTTCAAAGCAGTCACACCGAATGTTGCCATAGTCCTCATATACCAAGGTACCGACCCGCTCATACCCCTCAGAGAGCAACAGATTCACCATCGGAAGATTCTGCGGGGACGTGTCGACGCGCAAATGCTTTCTCCCTGCCAAAGCAGATGCAAAACGCAGAAATTCCCTAGCGACTCCCCTACCTTGAGCAGACTCGCAAACGGCTAGCCTGTGCAGCACCACCGCCTGTTCTGGAGGGTACCGCCACGCTAAATCCGCGCGAGCAAAACAAGGATCCGACTTCGGGTCAATGCTCATGGTAGCCACCACCTCGCCACCTGTTTGCGCTACATAGCAAATGGAGGCAGCAATATCGTCGGCAACTATCTGCGCATTCGGATAAACCCCCTCTTCCCACTGATCGACACCGATGGCGGCAAGCCTCTTTTGCCCATAAGCAAACATCTGCATCAGCTTCGCCAGGTCGCTCTGGCAGGCCCTCCTAAACGCAATCCGCATACGCACATCGTAATAAAAGTGACCGCCCAAAAGAGCGGTCACTTTTATTACGAAGGATTTTACTCAACCTGGAAGGAACCGGTTACCCCCTGGAATTCCGTGTCATGGTTACCCGGCGCCCTCGAAGTGCCGTTGTAAACCATCCTGTAGGTGCCAGGCTCGGCCTCGGTGGTATCCCACTCCATGGTTACCTCAGAGGCAGAAATCCCCTTGCGCTTCCAATTGAACTTTGTAGAAAAGTCCGAATCCTTAGCAACGTCGACCCACTTGTCGCCCTCACGCTTTTGCACCTGTAGGTAGGTGCCCTCATGGCGAATATTCACGTTCGGGTGAGATCCCTGGAATACAGCCTTTACCACGTCACCCTTGCGGTAATTGCCACGCACCGGGATCAACACGTCCCCGTACTTGTGTGTTCCGGGAGTATCGTGCAAAACCTTGCCATACGCCGAGTAAACGAACGGGCGAATCTTCGGAGCTGTACCAACCACCTCAGCGCCACCTTCCTTGAAGGACTTCCCCACCGCGGCCAAGGCCTGGTTTAGGGCAGGCACGGTGTAACGGCCGTAAATGGTCGCGCCGCCCTCGTAATTCTGTCTGTCGTATTCCCACGGAGTAGTGAAGTAGTGCCCGTACGCATTAGCGGCAGAAGAGACCATTACCTTATCTACCGTGGTTCCTGCAGATTTTGCGAAAGCTTCACGCATGAGCACGCCGGATGCGGAAGTAACCTCGCCGGGCATGCCCAGGATGTAGTGGTCACCAATGCGCAGAACCTGTACAGGAAGTACGCCCTGCACGGAATCCACCATGCCAGATTCGAACAGTACCTTCTTCGGGCCCTGACAATCCTTCAGGCCGGGAGTTGCATCGTAGGTGGTCTTAGTCAACGAATCCATGAGCTCGTTCTTATCCAAGCCCTCACCCAAGAAGGTGACACCGCCGCCACCATCTTCTTCAGAACCAGAGCCAAAGGGAGCACCAACAATTGCGCGGCAAGTCTTCTCTTCCTTACCGGTAGTAGAAAACTCTGGGGCCACCTTCTGGTTCTGCATATCGACCCACATCATGCGGTAGTCAACAGTGGTGTTGTCGTCTACTGCCAACTTCTGCAGCGACCTCTCGGCGCCGTCATGGATCCGCTTGCCCATGATCTCTACGCTCTTGAAAGGATCCGAGGAGGGGCCGGTGGCCGGCTTCAATCCAAGGTTAGGCGTCTGATCGCCACCGTTGGAATAAACGTAGGCAGCCACCATCGAGGGCGAGTCTAGCTTGGTGTAGTCCACGCCTGCTTCCTTGACCTCGTCTAGGTACTCGGCATACCCCTTGTTGTCCGAAGAAATCAGTTTGTTTTCAGTGGGAAGGGTGGTTGCGTGGGTTGCCATCCAGTTGACAAAACCAGTGACTTTGCCATCCCGAGAGATAGCCATCGTATCGGAGCGCGAGTCGCGATCGCCCGGCAGCTTGTCACGCAGTTCCTTCGGGTTATTCATGAAGGCGTCCATGGACCGGTTTACGCCTGCATCTTCTACCTTGTCCGAACCGAAAGATACCTGCGAGGGCGCCAAGTCGGCCTCGGCACGATCAATAGCCTTGGCAAAACCGTCAACGGTGGCGTCAAGTGATTGCTTGTGCACGCCCATGGTGGTGATGTTGTAGAGCGAGTAATCAGTGGTGCCGCCGGGAGTGGAATGAGTGTGGGTAGCGGCGATCAGAACGTTACCGTCGTTGTACTTGTCACCGTACTTCTCCCGCAGCTTCTTCAGCAGCAACTCGCGCTCCAGGTTGGTACCCGAAAGCATGTCGCCAGATAGGAAGACAACACGTTTGTTCGTCTTGGGGTCGACGATCACGTAGGCGCGCGCGAATTGGCGAGAGTGAATTCCGGCGCTCTTCTGGCGCGAATCACCGTAACCCATCATGCCGTTTTCGCCCGGCTCACCTGTCATGTCGGCCATTCCGCGCCCGGCTAGGAAGGAAGGTTCTTCTGCCGAAGCTGTCTTAGGAGCAAGGGATCCTACAGCGGCCATCGACAGCGCCATAGAAATCCCAAGCAGTGCGGATGTAAATCTTCTACGCATAAAAAATCCTTAGATGAGATTGGGATCTTCAATGCGACTATATGAAAAACCGCGGGTTACCACAGGTTAAATATTTTAACTTTTTCGCACCATTTTGGGCTTTAAGGGCGGCCGACGTAAGTCGCACCGGCCTGAAACAGAGAAATAATCACAGAAAAAGATTAAAATATTTTCCTCTATTTCCAATGGTGTCTAAGATTTACAGTTTCAAAATTTTCTTGTAATCCTTGACACACCTATTTAGCTGTTACTGCCTCGGGCGCGATACGACCAGTGGGAGGCGCTCCCAGAACCCTGGCAGCTTCCAGCAGATCTTCGTCCATTCGCTCCAGCAGTTCTTCCACAGAGTCGAACTGCTGCATCGGCCTGATCCGAGCAACGAAATCTACCGCTATATCTTCTCCGTACAGATTCAAATCCGAGCGGCCAAGCACGTGGGCTTCGACTGTACGCACTTCCCCATCGAACTGTGGATTGGTGCCAACCGAGATGGCAGCAGGGAGCATCTCGCAGGCGGGCGCTTCCGGGATTTGCCTCACTATCAAGCCGGCATATACTCCGTCTGCCGGGACAAACCCGACTCCCCTGGAGTTCAGATTCGCGGTGGGGAAACCTAGTTGGCGCCCTCGCTTAAAGCCGTGTTCTACCCTGCCGCGCAGTCGGTAGTTACGTCCCAAAATCCTATTGGCAAGAGTTACGTCACCAGCGGCCAGCGCCTGCCGGACCCAGGTGGAAGACCATCGTCTGCCTTCGAAGGATTCCACATCTACTATTTCAGTAACGTCGAATCCGAACCTATCGCCCAATTCGTGCAAGGTCTCTACCGTGCCGGCGTTGTTTCTACCGAAACGCATATCCTCGCCTACGACGACTTCCGCCACCCCAAGCCCATCGACGAAGAATTTCTGCACAAAATCGTAAGGGGTCAAAGAGGCTAGTTTCAGGTCGTAGTTCACGACCAGCACCGCGTCAACGCCGAGGGCGGCTATCTGCCCCAGCCGATCTGACAACGGCATGATCAGTTCGATCCCCTCGGGACGGTGTACTACCGCGGGATGGGGATCAAAAGTAACTGCTACCGACAGCACCCCGAGCCGTTGTGCATCACGTACGGCGGTAGTAAGGATTTTCTGGTGCCCGCGATGGACACCATCGAAGATACCTATAGTTGCAACCGATTCGATGTCAGTAGGGACTTCGTCCAAGCCGTGCCAGACTCGCATTTTACTTTTCTTTCGCCTGCCCTCGAAGACCTAGTTCTTTTCTTCCTGCCGGCGCTACTCCCATGGCTCCCCGTACCTTATGCGAGGTCGAGTGGGAGGTGTGTCCGCCTTTGCACTTACCGCCGCAAGAGCAGCCGTTCTTCTCGTCAGCCATTGGATCCTTCCTGTGGAATTACCGTCTTCGGTTGGAGGCGCCAGCCGTCGCCCTGCGCACTTAATGTTGCCATACCTACGAGCTTGTTTGTTCCATCCAGCATTGCCCAGGTGCCTTCTGCGCCCTCGGCAACGTGGAGGCGCCGTCCGCAGCGGACATCTTCCACGTGTTGCGGGCTCAAAACCATGGTCCGGAAGAACCACGCGGCGACCTCGGACAGTGAAATGGTTGGCAATTCGCCATCTACAAGTGCATCCGAAAGCTGCACTGCCTGATCTAGGGTAAAGCCGCCTACGCGAGTACGCCTCAGATAGGTTAGGTGCGCCCCGCATCCAAGTGCCTCCCCCAGATCTCTTGCAAGAGCACGAATGTAAGTTCCGGAAGAACAAGTCACCCTTATCGAAATGTCCGTGACGGGAACTTGGGCGCGCACCTGTTGAGGCTCAGAGGTTAATTCCAGTTCATCTATGGTTACCGGGCGCGCCTCGAGGGCGACTTCTTTGCCTTCGCGGACGAGCTCATAGGAGCGTTTACCCTGCACTTTTATAGCTGATACCGCAGAGGGCACCTGCATTATATTGCCTCGGAGGCGGCTTGCAGCATTTTCTATCTGCTCTGCAGATAGCCTTGCTCCCAGTGCCTGGGTAACTTCTCCGGAGGCGTCCTCCGTGGTTGTGCTAATGCCGAAGCGGACGCGGGCAAGATACTGCTTATCCGCGCCCGTAAGGTAGCGCAACAGTTTCGTTCCGGCGCCTACCGCCACCACCAAGGCTCCTGTTGCATCGGGGTCAAGGGTTCCGGCGTGGCCCACTTTGCGGGTGCAGGCTAGCCTGCGTACAGCCGATACGACATCGTGACTAGTACATCCGGCGGGCTTATCAATTACGACAAACCCGGGAGCAGCCGGATGCTGCCCCCGGGGTACTTCGAGGCGCATTACTTAGTCCTCGTATTCCTCGTCTTTGACGCGCGGGGCCTTATAGGGGTCAGGGTCAGAAGCGTAAGACTTTCCCTGAGCAGCCTGAGCAATCTTGGCGTCACGGTCGCGGGCGGCTGCTAGGGCCTCCTCGATCGAAGCCGCGGCTTCAGGCAAGGCATCGGGAATGAACTCTAGGGTCGGCGTAAGCCGGATACCCAAAGCTTTTCCAACCTCGGAACGTATTAGCCCCTTAGCGGATTCAAGCGCGGCGGCACTTGCCGAACGGGAAGCCTCATCGCCGAAAACGGTGTAAAAAACCGATGCGTGCTGGAGATCTCCGGTTACACGGCAATCCGTAATTGTCACGAAACCGATCCGCGGATCCTTGATGCGCCTTTCCAATAGACGCGCCACGGTCTGTTGGATCCGGTCCGCTACCTTCCGCTGACGTGCTTCATCTGCCATATTTTCCTCCCAAAGAGGGCGGGCCGAAGCCCGCCCCTGGTGGTATTAGTCGCGAGGCTTCTCGCGCATTTCCCAAGTTTCGATAATGTCGCCGACCTGGATGTCCTTGTGGCCAAGAGTGATACCGCACTCGTAACCGTCGCGGACCTCAGTCACGTCATCCTTCTCGCGACGCAAAGAGGCAATCTCAAGGTCGGGGGCTACTACTACCGAGTCACGGATCAGACGAGCCTTAGTGCCTCGCTTGATCTTGCCAGAACGGACGATCGAACCAGCAATATTGCCGAACTTACCGGACTTGAAGACCTGCAAGATCTCGGCTTTACCGAGTTCAACCTCTTCATAGATCGGCTTCAGCATGCCCTTCAGAGCATTCTCGACGTCCTCGATCGCAGCGTAAATGACCGAGTAGTACTTGATGTCTACGCCCTCGGAATCAGCCAACTCTGCCACACGTTCAGCCGGACGGACGTTGAACCCGATAATAACCGCGTTGTCGACGGTTGCCAGGTTTACATCGTTCTGGGTAATTGCACCTACGCCACGGTGAATGATGCGCAACTGTACTTCGTCAGAAACCTCGATCTTGAGCAGCGAATCTTCAAGTGCCTCGACAGCACCAGAGACGTCACCCTTGATGATGAGGTTGAGAGTCTCAACCTTGCCTTCCTTGAGTGCTTCATCGAAGTCTTCAAGCGAAATCCTCTTGCGGCGCTTA
Organism: Winkia sp. UMB3158; assembly: GCF_030217145.1. Classification (NCBI taxonomy): domain Bacteria; kingdom Bacillati; phylum Actinomycetota; class Actinomycetes; order Actinomycetales; family Actinomycetaceae; genus Winkia; species Winkia sp. UMB3158. Next base: position 105,926 of record NZ_JASONH010000007.1, read on the forward strand.
GCCAGCTGTGCTTGCCTCTCGGCAGCTTCACGCTTGTCTGCAATCTGGCGCGCAGTGCGATCGTCGGGGGCAACCAGGAACGAGTCGCCTGCTCGCGGCACGGAGGTCAAACCTAGTACCTGTACTGGGCAGGACGGGCCCGCTTCCTTTACGGAATTGCCGCGATCATCGAACATTGCGCGGACGCGCCCGTGTGCATTTCCGACAACCAGTGCATCGCCAACGCGCAATGTACCGCGCTGCACGAGCATGGTTGCAACAGCACCGCGCCCCTTGTCCAGGTTAGCTTCAATGGCAGTGCCACGAGCTTCAGCATCCGGATTCGCCTTGAGGTCGAGCGCTGCGTCGGCGGTAAGCAACACAGCTTCCAGTAGTTCCTGAATGCCGGTGCGCTGCTTCGCCGAGATGTCTACAAACATCACGTCGCCGCCGTATTCCTCAGCAACCAAGTTGTATTCGGTGAGCTGGGCGCGAATCTTGTCAGGCTTAGCCTCGGGCTTATCGACCTTGTTGACGGCGACCACGATAGGCACATCTGCCGACTGGGCATGGTTAATCGCTTCAACAGTCTGCGGCATGACGCCGTCATCTGCTGCAACCACGATGATCGCAATGTCAGTGGACTGCGCGCCACGTGCACGCATAGCCGTGAATGCTTCGTGACCAGGCGTATCGATGAAGGTAACCGCACGGTCTTCGTCATTCAACGAGACCTTCACCTGATAGGCACCAATGTGCTGGGTGATGCCTCCGTGCTCGCCACCGACAACGTCGGTGTGGCGGATCGCATCCAGCAGCTTCGTCTTACCATGGTCTACGTGGCCCATAACCGTGACTACCGGGGGTCGGGGCACCATGTTATCGATGTCATCGGCTTCCTCGGCCTCCAGGTCGATGTCGAAGGATTCGAGCAGTTCGCGATCCTCGTCCTCGGGAGAGACGATCTTCACTACGTAGCCGAGTTCAGCACCAAGAGCCTCGAAGGTGTCCTGGTCCAGCGACTGGTTAGCAGTCACCATTTCACCAAGGTGGAACATAACGGTGACCAGTGCGGCGGGATTTACGTTGATCTTGTCAGCGAAATCAGCCAGCGAAGCGCCGGAACGGATCCTGATCTCGGTGCTTCCATCCCCGCGAGGTACCTGAACGCCACCAATGGTAGGAGCCTTCTGTTCGAATTCCTGACGCTTGGCGCGCTTAGACTTACGGCGCTTAGAGCCGCCTCCGCGACCGAACGCACCTTGAGTCGAGCCGCGGCCACCGCGGCCTCCACGAGGACCACCGAAGCCACCGCGAGGACCACCGGAACCACCACGGCCACCACGACGGGAGTCCCGGTTTCCTGGCTTGCCGTTCTGGCCGGCGCGAGCCTGCGCCTCTGCCAACTTGGACCGTTCCGGCATCATGTTCGGATTCGGCCTCGGACCGGACGGGCGACGATTCTTCGCACCGCTTCCCGGCTTGTTAGAGCGGCCACGGCCACCCGGCTTCGGCATTCCCTGAGCCGATGCGTAGGGGTTATTGCCAGGACGCGGTCCAGGCCTGGGCCCGGGACGACGCGATCCACCCGGACGCGGCATTCCCTGGGAGGAAGCAAATGGGTTGTTCCCTGGACGCGGTTCATGCGCCTTCTGGGCAGACTTAACGGCTGCCTTCGGGGTTGGAATGTGGGCGCCAGGTTTAGGCGCAGCCTTCTTTGCTGCTGCCGGTTTCGCCGGTGCCGGTTTAGCTGCCGGCTTCTTAGCTGCTGGCTTAGGGCCGGGCTTGGCGGCAGGCTTGGGTGCAGCCTTCGGCGAACCCTTGGCATTTGCTGCCGGTTTAGCTGCTGGCTTCGCTGGCGCTTCAGCCTTTGCCTTTGGCGTTTCCTTCTTGGTCTTCGGGCCCGGCTTAGGTGCCGAGCTGGCAGTAGCCTTCTTGGCAGCAGCCTTAGGAGTAGCTGCCTTCTTCGTTGTCTTTGTAGTCTTCTTTGTTCCCTTGGCAGCGGGCTTCTTTTCGTCTTCGACGCCCTTCGGGAACTGTTCTCGGATCCGGCGCACTACAGGCGCTTCAATGGTAGAGGAAGCAGACTTCACAAATTCGCCCTGCTCCTTGAGGATTCCAAGAAGATTCTTAGAGGTGGTACCGAGCTCTTTCGCAAGCTCATGCACGCGCAGTTTTGCCACAATTCTCCTGTCTGGGTCCGCCCCAAACAGGACGGACAATTTACTTTTGCTGGCAGCTCATCGCTGGGTACTCATCGGGTGCCCATCAGCTTCCAACCCGCTTTCGTCTCGTGACCCAAGGACCTTACCGCCCTGAGTGCCCTCTTGATTAGCCCACAGCTGCAACCCTAGTGAGCGCGAATCAACCTTTACGGCAGTTCGCAATGCCCTGGGTATCGCACCGGTCTTTACAGCCCGCTGCAGACACATTGGATCCGGGTGAATCCAAGCGCCCCTGCCACTGTGCGCCACCGGGGAACAAACTACTGCTTGCTTCCCGTCTTGAACCAGGCGGACCATTCGGTCCCGTGAATCCCGGCTCCTACAACCCACACACGTGCGGTCCCGTTTCCTGGAAGCGCCGTTCGCAAGTATGCATACACGACCTAGTTTAGCGGTCATTCGGCCGAATCTACAGGCGACCCAGTACCGTCAATGTGTGTATCTGGTCTCGATTCTGAGGACGCAAGAGGGGTACCCAACTCTTCAGTATCTGCCTTTATGTCGATCTTGCACCCGGTTAACCTGGCAGCAAGTCGGGCATTCTGCCCCTCTTTACCGATCGCTAGTGAGAGCTGGAAGTCCGGGACGAGCACTTTTGCCATAGCCTCACTATTCGGGGCCATGGTGACAGATGACACACGCGCAGGTGAAAGCGCGTTCGCTACAAACGTAGCCATATCGTCAGAATAATCGATAATGTCAATCTTTTCGCCGCCAAGATCACTCATCACGGCTCGCACACGTGCACCCATCGGACCAATGCATGCGCCTTTAGCGTTGACTCCCTTTTGCAGTGGCTTTACCGCTATCTTGGTCCGGTAGCCCGCTTCCCTAGCAATGGATTCGATTTTTAGCCCACCATCGGTAAGCTCGGGCACTTCGCGTTCAAAAAGACGCCTAACTAGTTCGGGGTGACGGCGAGACAGTTCGATGCGGGCGCCCTTCTCTGTGCGAATCGCACGGACCACATACGCCCTAATAAGCGTGTTGTGCGTGAGCTTCTCGCCAGGAATTTGTTCGCCCTCGGGAAGGATGGCCTCGTAGTCCCCCACCTTCACCGTAACAATGTGTGGATTACGGGACTGCTGCACGCGGCCAGCAACAACAGTTCCGGTCTTGTCAGAGAATTCGCCCAAAACCTGGGCATCCTCGGCCTCACGCAGACGCTGCACGATCATAGAGCGGGCTACAGAAGTAGCGATACGCCCAAACCCCGAGGGCGTGTCATCAAATTCCCCGATGGGGTTTCCGTCCTCGTCCTCTTCGGTGGCCATCACAATGACGTGACCATGCTTGTCGATTTCGACTCTGGCTTTTGGAAGAGCACCAGGAACGTTGTGGTAGGCCTTTAGCAGCGCGTCCTCGATAGCCTCTACAAGCTGGTCCAGGCTAATGCCGCGCTCATTTTCGACGGCGCGCAGAGCGCTCATGTCAATGTCCATCAAAGTCCTTCCTAAAAGAACATCACTACGGTGCGAGCCGCCGTGATATCTGCTCTTGCCACTTCCCGGAGCCCATCCGAAGTCTTAATCTGAATCGGATCAGGACCAGCTTCCACAAGTTTACCCGCCAAGGTAGCATTTCCCACCTCAAGCTCGACGTGTTGGCCGAGCGCGCGACGAAAATCTCGATCGTCATGGAGTTCCCGCTCTGCGCCTGGAGTAGTTACTTCTAGCGTGTATTGGCCAGCAATCGGATCAAGATCGTCAAGAATTTTTGAGATTTTATGGGTAGCTTCGGTAAGCGCCTCAGAATCAACAGCTCCTGGCCCGTCTATCAGGTCGACAACTACCCGCAAACGCGAGTGTCTGCCGGCGGGGATCTTCGCTACTTCCATTACCGTTAGTTCGAGCTCGCTAACTTCCTGGATGAATCGCTGCCGAAGTGATTCGAACTGATCCTTTTGCAAGACGCCTCCTTCAAGATTTTTCTACCTCAATCCTACCCGTGCGATGATGGCGGCATGAAAAAAATTCTTGCTACCTGCCTTTGCTTCGGCACAGCGCTGATAACTCTGTCTGGATGCAATCTCCGTGTTGATACAGGTATTCCGCCTCTTCCGGACCTTTCTATCGATCAGGTAGCTAGAAATAATGCTGCGGAGTGTGAGCAAAATTTCGGCCAAGCAATCAACGCTAGCGGGCTTACTAAGAAGCACTCGGCGTGGGCTAGTTATGCCGCATCGGCTGCCAAAGAGCGGCTAGACGCATTCGGCGGAGTGTGGAAGGGATGGCCAGGACAGCGCCCTGAGGGCGGGGCTACACCGCCGCCAACTGCAGCAGCTCCTTCCGATAGCAAGGACCTCCTAGCCGAGTACTCCCGCTGCGCTGCACAGGCCGAAGTGGATGCCGGCGCAGTCAGCGATGCCTTGCTGGCAAAGATGCTACTATCCGCCTCAGTAGCCCGCTCCCTGGAAGGGGCAGAGCTAGCTCGAGCCGAAAAAGTTCCTTTTGAGCCTACCAAGGTTTCCCAATCACAAGCGCTCCGCCTTAACAGGAAAACAGGCAAGTACAGCACAGATTCCTCTAAATCTCCCCGCACGAACGCATCCGCCCCATCCGCCTCGGCTAAGGCTAACCAGCTTCCCAAGGACTTGTTAGCTGGCCTAGACGCGTCCCGCTACCAACTAGAGTGGGCTGCCGCCAACAGCGAAGACCTCCCAACCGATTCTCTAACTCAAGCCGCTGAATATTTAGCTAGCGAGGTCGACGCCTTAGCGGCTGCCGGAGCACCCGATAGCCGCCAGGTATCCTACCCCACCACTAGCAGCGCTAAGGAGTGCGCACAGGCTGCCCTGCAGAATGCAGGCGCGTGGCAGCTAGAGCTAGCACCTACAGCCCTTTACCCGCACCTGCAGCTAGCAAATACTCTTGACCGCATTTACGGGGCAGACGTAGCACTATCGGCCAATAAAACGGCACTCCCGTATTTGAAACAGGGGAAAGCCGATGGCGGGCAGACTAAAAGCGCGAAGTAGGCACCTAGGAAGACCTTGCCCTGGACTACAGTCACCGAAGGCAACAATTCATATCTAGTTTCCATACAGCAACATATCGAGGCTGCCGTTTTACTCCCTGCTACTAACAGATCAGCATTTCCAGCTCCCCTTATTTCTAATTTTATTTTCAAATAGATCCTCCGATAGGCAGGGAGTTTCACACTTTTCCCTAAAACCGTGGCAACAACAATCGTTTTGTCTCCGCCCCAGACGCACCTTAAGCAGCTAATGGAGCTAATCTAGGTGCACTCTCCAGCAGAGATTTTAATGCCCACCTACCCGCCAATAGGCGATGTTAACTACCACCTCGACCGGCCAATACTAATTTGCCAACATTTAATCCACCTACGCAGGTGCACTTATACTCTAACTTCTAAGAGCTGACACTCTATTTATGAGATCTATCGCCACCTATTTTTACAAGGGGGCTAAATTTTAAATCACGTAAATAGGGGCACTATCGCAATCAGTTCTGATAACCGCGCGTGGAGTCCTCAAACTGCCTATTAGTAAGGGAATAAGAATGAGCAATAAAAAGTTCTTCAGGGCCACTACCCCGCTAATCGCACTAATGATGATTTCGTTGGCAGGCTGCTCGAACACTCCGGCAGAGCCGAAAAATACAGAAAAGCCAGCTGATTCAGCACAATCTGCACCTGCGAGTCCGACACCAACGCAAACTCCAAAAAATAACACTAGCAAGGTACCAACTAAGCCCAAGCCTAAGAAAGAGAAAACTGTCAAAGCTCTTACGCAGGCTTCCCCATTAACTCCAACTCAAGATGCAACTGTTGGGAACATCTACAGGGCATTGCAAGGCGCAACTAGAACGCAACGACAGGTAGTAGCAGAAGTTGCGTCATCTGCTCCGGTACAGAATTTGGTTGCCAAACGGTCGCGCGCGGTACCTAAGGTGAGCGTACCCAAGACACAGGCTGCACGCCCAACCAATACCGTGGCTTCTACCCCATCAGTGTCTCCTACCACCACAGTTACGCCGGAAGCCAATATTAAGCCTGGAAGTGCAGTAAGGCCGACCGGGGATACCAACCCGAGCACAGTAACGAAGCCGGGCACAGATACCAAGCCGGGCGATACCCACAAGCCGGACACCCACCCAGGCACCGACACCAAACCAGGCACCGACACCAAGCCGGGCGATACCCACAAGCCGGACACCCACCCAGGCACCGACACCAAACCAGGTACCGACACCAAACCAGGGACCGACACCAAGCCGGACACCCACCCAGGCACCGACACCAAACCAGGTACCGACACCAAACCAGGGACCGACACCAAGCCGGGCGATACCCACAAGCCGGATACCAAGCCGGGCGACACCCACAAGCCGGACACCCACCCAGGGACCGACACTAAGCCGGGCGACGCCCACAAGCCGGACACCCACCCAGGCACCGACACCAAACCAGGGACCGACACTAAGCCGGGCGACGCCCACAAGCCGGACACCCACCCAGGCACCGACACCAAACCAGGGACCGA
>NZ_JASONH010000016.1:0-827 GCF_030217145.1 Winkia sp. UMB3158
AAGTCTGATGCAGCGACGTCGTGTGGGGGATGAAGGCCTTCGGGTTGTAAACTCCTTTCGCCCGCGGAAAAGGCAGGGTTTTGGCCTTGTTGATGGTAGTGGGTAAAGAAGCGCCGGCTAACTACGTGCCAGCAGCCGCGGTAATACGTAGGGCGCGAGCGTTGTCCGGAATTATTGGGCGTAAAGGGCTCGTAGGCGGTTTGTCGCGTCTAGCGTTTAAGGCTCGGGCTTAACCCGGGTTTGCGTTGGGTACGGGCAGGCTTGAGTGCGGTAGGGGTAACTGGAATTCCTGGTGTAGCGGTGGAATGCGCAGATATCAGGAGGAACACCGGTGGCGAAGGCGGGTTACTGGGCCGTTACTGACGCTGAGGAGCGAGAGCGTGGGGAGCGAACAGGATTAGATACCCTGGTAGTCCATGCTGTAAACGTTGGGCACTAGGTGTGGGGGCTGGTTTCATGGTTTCCGCGCCGTAGCTAACGCATTAAGTGCCCCGCCTGGGGAGTACGGCCGCAAGGCTAAAACTCAAAGGAATTGACGGGGGCCCGCACAAGCGGCGGAGCATGCGGATTAATTCGATGCAACGCGAAGAACCTTACCAAGGCTTGACATGCACCGCGAGACTGCAGAGATGTGGTTGCCTTCGGGGTGGTGTGCAGGTGGTGCATGGTTGTCGTCAGCTCGTGTCGTGAGATGTTGGGTTAAGTCCCGCAACGAGCGCAACCCTTGTCTCATGTTGCCAGCACGTTATGGTGGGGACTCGTGAGAGACTGCCGGGGTTAACTCGGAGGAAGGTGGGGATGACGTCAAATCATCATGCCCCTTATGT
>NZ_JASONH010000008.1:0-99010 GCF_030217145.1 Winkia sp. UMB3158
TTAAGCACGCCGTCAGCGTTCGTCCTGAGCCAGGATCAAACTCTCCAAACAAAAACATTCAGAAAACACCCCAAAAAGGGCAATCCCAACCAAAAAAACAAAAAAAGACCAAACACAACCAAAACAGTTGCGCAAAGCCCACACACAAAAAAGAGCAAAAACAAAAACACACTATCGAGAACAAAAACAACCACACCACGAACCTCTAGAATTAGAAGTTGGGACGCTGCAGTTCCGCAGCACGGGAATCTATCCTAGAAGAATTCCCTGAAGCTTGTCAAGTAGATTCTCGCAGAAGATTTATTCCCTTGTCCGTCGCGGCGAACCGCAACGGGTAATACTATAAGCAGCTACTACCCCAGAATACAAAATTCAGGCACGGTGAGCCTGAACACACCGCGCCTGAACTGGGGTAATACTCTATTCTGCCGTCGCTACAGCCAGATTTCGCTTCCCCTTGCGCACTAGCACCTTTCCGCCAGATAGCAGATCTGTTTCGGCGATCACATAATCGACGTCCTCTACCTTCTGATTATTCAGGTAAGCGCCACCGGACTTGATCGTCCTCCGGGCGGCTCCCTTCCCCTTCTCTAATCCTGTACCAACTAGAAGATCGACAATTGTGGAGGTGCCTACTTCAAGTTCAGTTGCCGGAAGGGACTCTGTAGCCGAAGCTAGAGTCGACGCATCGATCGATGCCAGATCGCCCTTACCCCACAGAGCTTCAGTAGCAGCAAGAACCTGATCCGTTACTTCATCGCCATGGACAAGTCGGGTTACGGATTCTGCAAGCTCCTTTTGGGCCGCCCGCAATTGAGGCTTCTCCGCAGTCAGCTTCTCTAGCTCTTCAATTTCCTCGCGAGACTTGAATGTAAACACCTTCAAGAAACGAATTACGTCTGCGTCCTCGGCAGTAAGCCAGAACTGATAGAAGGCGTAGGGTGACATCATTTCGGGATCTAGCCAAATAGCCCCGCCCTCAGATTTGCCAAACTTCGTTCCATCCGCCTTAGTAATGAGCGGCGTAGTCATAACGTGTACGGATTCGCCCTTCACCTTACGGATCAGGTCCATGCCACCGACCAAATTACCCCACTGGTCGTTGCCACCAGTCTCCAGGGTGCAGCCGTAGCGCTCAAACAGCTGCAAGAAGTCATTCGCCTGCAAAATCTGGTAGGAGAACTCCGTGTAGGAAATACCTTCTTCGGACTTTAAGCGCCTCGCTACCGCATCCTTCGAGAGCATGGCCCCCATGCGGAAATTCTTCCCCAGGTCTCTTAGCAGATCGATCGCCGAGAGCTCACTGGTCCAATCAAGGTTATTCACCATGACTGCCGCATTGTCGCCCTCGAAAGACAGGAAGTGAGCGATCTGACCGCGCAACCGCTCTACCCAACCTTCCACGACCTCGCGTGACTGGAGAGTACGCTCGCCCTTCATTCTAGGATCGCCAATGAGTCCGGTCGCTCCCCCGACAAGTGCAATCGGCTTATGCCCGGCATTTTGCAAATGACGCATCATAAGCACCTGCACCAGATGCCCGTGGTGGAGCGATGCAGCAGTAGGATCGAAACCACAATAGAAAGTGACAGGTCCCTGCGCCAGGGTCTTGCGCAGTTCTTCTAAATCCGTGTGCTGGGCGATGAGACCACGCCATTGCAGCTCGTCGATAATATCCGTCACTGTCATTCCTTCCAGAAAATGGTTTCTTATTCTCTTAGTAGTTTCTCGCATAGAAGTAGCTAAATGCCAACTCCACAGCAAAGATATTCGCTATTCGGCCCGAAAACACTTTGCCAGTTGCTTTGCCTCAAGCAACTGTTCTGCAACTCGACAAGGTGCTGTACCACCCACCCCATTACGAGAGGTCACCGAGCCTTTCGCGCTGAGTACAGCCCTTAGCTCGGGTGTCAAAGCAGGAGAAATAGTCTGGAATTCCTTATCCGTCAGCTCCCACAGCTCACGGCCGGTTGCATCAGCAAGTGCAACGCATCGCCCCGAAATGGAATGCGCGTTCCTAAAGGCCATACCTTGGCGCACCAGCCATTCAGCGACATCTGTCGCCAGCGAAAAACCCCGCGGAGCCAGGTAGCCCATTCGATCAGTATGAAGAGTCATCGTCCTAACCATTCCAGCCATAGCTGGCAACAGGACATCCAACGTGTCTATCTGGTCGAATACCGGTTCTTTGTCCTCTTGCAGATCCCGGTCGTAAGCCAGGGGAATTCCTTTCAATACAACCAGCAAGGTCTGCAAATCCCCAATAAGTCTGCCTGCCTTCCCGCGAGCAAGCTCAGCTACGTCAGGATTCTTCTTCTGCGGCATAATCGAGGATCCAGTAGAGAACGAGTCAGCAAGCGTGACATATCCGAACTCCACGGTATTCCAAGTAATTATCTCTTCTGCCAGGCGTGATAGATCAATACCTATCTGCGCGCAGATAAAAGAGAACTCCGAGACGACATCGCGGCTAGCTGTACCGTCTATGGAATTCTTGCAAGGAGCAGCAAACCCGAGTTCATCTGCAATATTCGAAGCATCCAGTCCCAAGGTATTGCCTGCAAGCGCCCCTCCCCCGTACGGAGAATATTGCGCTCGGCTATCCCAGTCTCGGAATCGGCCCAGATCACGCAGCAACGGCCAGACATGGGCTAGCAATTGGTGGGCTACCAATACGGGTTGAGCATGTTGCATGTGAGTGCGCCCCGGCATAATCGCGTCCCCAACACGCTCGGCCTGCTCAATTAGCGAGTCCACGAGATCCAGCACCCGTCCGTGAAGATGTGTTGCCTGCTCACGCAGATACATTCGGATCAGAGTAGCAATCTGGTCATTTCTGGATCTACCAGCACGCAGTTTCCCACCGAGCTCATCGCCCGCAATCTCAAGGAGCCCCCTCTCGAGGGCGGTATGCACGTCCTCGTCCGACGCCAGCGGAACAAAGGTGCCAGCTAGAACCCGCTCTCGCAATGTCAAAAGAGCTTCTTCCATCTGGGAGTGTTCTAAGTCAGTCAAGAGTCCTACTCGGTGTAGTTCCCTCGCATGCGCAAGTGAGCCAGCAATGTCGTAAGGTGCCAACCGCCAGTCAAAATGCGTAGATCGAGACAATGCGTCCAGTGCCTCAGAAGGCTGACCCGAAAATCTACCTCCCCATAGACTTATCTTCTTTTCTTGCATCGATGCACCCTACAAATTGCCTATACCGAAATCCACGCCGTGCCCAAACTTCACGTCACGAGCCGCAGCTAGCTTCGCCGGCAACCCGTAGATTTCAATGAACCCCTTAGCATAGGACTGGTCAAACGTATCCCCAGTCTCGTAAGTTGCCAGATTGAAATCGTAGAGCGAAGACTCCGAACGACGCCCAGTCACAGTAGCCCTACCCCCATGTAGTTGTAGGCGAATATCCCCAGTCACATAGGTTTGCGTGTCTTTGATAAAAGCATCCAAAGATTTCTTTAACGGACTAAACCACTGGGCGTCATAGACCAGCTCTGCCCAGCGCCGATCCACCTGTCTCTTGAATCGCGCCTGCTCGCGCTCGATGGTGACATTCTCTAGTTCTCTGTGAGCTTCGATCAGCGCGATCGCACCGGGAGCCTCGTAAATCTCTCTGGACTTGATGCCCACCAGGCGGTCCTCGACAATATCGATTCGACCTATCCCCTGGGCTCCCGCCCTGGTATTCAATTCCTGAATAATCTGAAGCGGATTCATTAGATTTCCGTCAATAGCAACGGGAATTCCCTTCTCGAATGAGATGACTAACTCGTCGGGAAGCGGCGGGTAAGTGGGATCATCCGTGTAGGTATAAACATCTTTAGTGGGCGCGTTCCACAGATCCTCCAAAAATCCTGTCTCTACAGCCCTGCCCCACACGTTTTGATCGATTGAGAACGGATTGTGTTTCGTTGTTTCAATGGGCAGCTGGTGCTCCTGGCCATATTCAATCGCCACGTCCCGCGTCAGTGCTAGATCCCGCACCGGAGAGATACAACTGAGATCGGGAGCCATAGAGGTAAAGGAGACCTCAAACCTAACCTGGTCATTTCCCTTGCCGGTGCACCCATGCGCCATCGTGTCAGCGCCAAACTGCCTAGCTGCACGAACAAGATGCTTCACAATTAGCGGCCTAGAAATGGCCGACACCAGCGGATATTTATCTTGGTACAACGCGTTTGCCTGCAGAGCAGGCATGCAGTATTCGGAAGCAAATTCTTCTTTAGCATCAGCGACGTAAGCTTCCACCGCTCCGCAATCCAACGCCCTCTGTCTGATTACCTCGAGGTCTTCCCCGCCCTGGCCGACATCGACTGCAACGGCAATAACCTCGGCTCCAGTTTGTTCACCAATCCAGCCGATCGCTACCGAGGTATCTAGGCCACCGGAATAGGCTAATACAATCCTTTTCTTTGACATCTCATACTCCCCCTCAATTTTCAGTTCCACGCGACTCTGCGAAATTCATTAGATATTGGGTCACTTCTTCGGCTTGCTCCGGATCGACACAGATGATGAGGACGGTGTCATCGCCCGCAACACAGCCCACCACGCCTTCAAGCATCGCCCCATCGATGGCAGAAGCAAGCAGCTGGGCAGCACCAGCAGGCGTCCTAAGAACCACCTGATGGGCCACGGCCGTAGCTGCCACCACTAGGTCTTGGCTCCATCGTCGGAGCCTCACTTCACCCGATTCTGTAGATACCTCTCCAGGCACAACCCGGGTAGTCGAGAGACCGTAAACATAGTCCCCCGATTCGTTACGAACCTTTGTCGCATGCATCTCGACCAGGTCTCGAGACAAGGTTGCCTGAGTAGTAGTGATTCCACGGGCCCCTAGAGCATCACGGAGCTCAGATTGAGATCCAATAGTTTCCGATGCAAAGATCTCGGCAATCGCTGCCCTACGCGCAGCTTTAGTTCCTGGCCTAACCTGTCCCATTCGCGTATCTCCTTCAGAAAGACTGTGCGCATAACTATACATTATTACGCATAATCATGACAATGAGGTTAAACCAAGGTGGACGGCCAAAGCCGCCCACCTTCGAGTATTACTAACTGCTAATTCTTCTTGGCTTCGAGCTCATCAAGCTTAGAAGCCACCTGCTGAGCCCACTTGCGGATGCGTTCCCACTCGCGGAAATCGCCCTCTAAAGCACCGCCAAGACGGGCAACGGTACGTTCACGCAAATTCAGCACAGTGGGATCCAACTTGCCCTTGAAGGTGACATAATCGATCGGTTCCATAGACAGAAGAACTGGCCCTACCCTGGAGGGATCTTGGACATTGCCCTTAGGAACCCCCGAAAGACCGACCGAGAATGCCCACATAGGCAATGTGCGAAGCTCTTCACCGAACTTCTTTGCAAAATCACCTGCCCCTTCGAGCCACTGAGTCATGTATACCGCACTACCCAAGACTACGGCGTCAATGCCGGATAGGTCGCGGACTTTACCTGGATCAACCCGTTTTGCCTCGTGACCTGCGTTTCGCAGCTCATCGACGATGACGTCACCGATTTCACCTGTGGAACCATGTTTTGTCGCAACTGCTACTAACGTCTTCATGCGTTAAGTATCGCTCCAAAGTTTCGATATTGCGTAATAAAAAGTCCCAATAAATGAAATTCCGCGCCCCCAGCCGGGGCGCGGAATCTTGCTCTTGGGTCCTCTTACCTAAGCAAACTAGCTACGAAGCTCAGCTCCAAACTTCTTGCCAGCCTTCTTCACTATTCGCTTACGCAAAGAAGCTGTTTCTTCCGCTGTCAGCGTGCGATCCGCAGCGCGCATCTTCATCGAGAAGGCAAGCGACTTCTTCCCTTCCCCAATGTTCGCACCACGGTAAATATCGAAGAGGCGTACTTCTTCACAAACATCACCAAGCAAAGTACGAATGAGCTGTGCTACGTCCTCGGCAGGAAGAGATTCATCCACTACGAGCGCAATATCTTCCTTCGAAGGCGGGAAGGTAGAGACAGCTTTAACCTGCTTAGGCTCTTGCGAAGCCTTCTGCAAAACAGCCGACAGGTCTAGCTCACAAGCAACTGCGCGGGCAGGCAAGTGATACTCAGTCACTACCTGCGGGTGCAATTCACCTGCTCGACCAATTTCCTTACCTTCTACACTCAGCCGTGCGACTCGGCCTGGATGGAACGGTTCGGGCAATTCGGCGAGTGCCTCAACGTCCATTTGCACCCCGGCAATGCGGCAAATACTGCGCGCCAGCTCAATTCCATCTGCCCAGTCAAAATTACGGACGCTCCCGAGAACACCGGTTGGCCCTGCCTGACCGGCAAGAATTATCCCGACGTGCTGCGGCTGGCTCGGTACCCCCTTGTGTAGGGCGGCAATGGTTTGCTCATCCGGCCTTTTATCTGCCCTTGGCAGTGACGCAGGCACAGTTCCCTTAGCGAAGTAGACCTTTCCTACCTCGAAGATTGCTAGAGATTCAGTGCCACGGGCGATATTCAGTTCCGCCACAGGCAGGAGCGAATCGAGAATTGAAGTACGCAGATAAGGATGATCAGCGGCCAGCGGGTTAGCAAGCTTCACCGCATCCCTGCGCGAATCCTGCTCCTCTAGGCGCTGCCTATCAAAAGCATCCCCTACGAACGGGTACGACAGCACCTGGGTAAGACCAGAAGCAGCGAGACCGTTTTGCACATCGCGACGGACAGCCTGAGAGAAAGAAAGGCCAGTTCCTGCCGGAGCATGCGGCACAATCGACTCAATCTTGTCGTAGCCATCCAAACGAGCGATCTCTTCTACCAAATCCGCCGGCCCGGTAAGATCGGGACGCCACGACGGCGCAGTAACACGAAGCTGGTCCCCATCCTGATCTACCTGCGCACCAATCATCTCGAGCAGCTCAGTTATTCGGCCAACACCGTAATCGACGCCCGTGAGCCTGGAAGGATACGACTGGCCCATAGCAATCGGGGTCGGCTCAGGAACGTTGTTCAGATCAGTAATATGACTGTCTGCTTCTCCGTGACCGTACTCGACCAACAGATCAACCGCGCGCTGAGCGGCTACCGCCTGCAGCTGTGGGTCCACCCCGCGCTCGAAGCGTTTTGCGGCTTCGGTAGGTAGCTTGTGCCGCCGCGAGGAGCGCGCAATAGACACTGCGTCAAAGTGGGCTGCTTCGAGCAACACATCGGTGGTGCCCTCCTCGACCTCGGTATCCGCACCACCCATCACACCTGCAATGGCAAGCACTCGGTTTCCCTGCGCACCGTCACAGATAAGTAGGTCTTCGGGATCCAATTCGCGCTTTACCTCGTCAAGAGTAGTTAGGCTCTCGCCTGCCTTAGCGCGACGCACGTGCAAAGCCTCGTCTACCTTAGACAGATCGTATGCGTGCATTGGCTGTCCAAGATCCATCATCACGTAGTTAGTGACGTCTACGGGCAAAGAAAGCGAGCGCATCCCAGCTACCTCTAGACGATGAACCATCCACTCAGGAGTCTTTGCCTGCGGATCGACGCCACGCACCACGCGCGTTACGAAACGATCGCAACCAATGTTCCCGCGAATGGGGTTCTGGTCCGAGATCTTTACGCTGAATCCCTTACCATCAGCCTCCGGCACGGGAGCAATACCTGGGTCCTCAAACGGCTGCCCTGTGGAATGAGAGTATTCCCTGGCAAGACCACGCATCGAGAAACAATAGCCCCTATCAGGGGTGACGTTCACTTCCAAGATCTCTTCGCCGAAGCCAAACAGATCCATTAACGACTCGCCTGGCTCAGGTATCTGCTCCGGAGAATAGCGTTCTGTAAGCACCAGAATGCCATTATGTTCATTCGAAAGCCCCAGCTCGCGCTCAGAGCAGATCATGCCGTCAGAGATGTGTCCGTAAGTCTTCCTAGAGCTAATAGAAAATGGACCCGGAAGGACCGCTCCAGGCAACACAACAGCAACCAGGTCACCCGGACCAAAGTTATGCGCGCCGCAGATGATCCCCCGCGAAGGCAGATCCGACGGTTCTTTGCCCTCACCGGGAGCGTCGTTGTGTACCCCGACGTCTACACGGCAGTAGTTGATAACCTTGCCGTTCTTCTGTTCCTTTGGCTCCTGAGTCAGCACCTTGCCCACTACCAGCGGACCCTGCACCTGCGAGGCATGGATCTCTTCTTCTTCGATACCCACCTTCACCAGATCAGCTGCAAGTTGAGCTGCATCTGTTCCTTCGGCGATCTTGGTGTGCTCGCCAAGCCAATCCAAAGTTACGTACGGCATCAATTGCCCCTTCCGGTAGTACCAAATTGACTCGAGAAACGGACGTCGCCCTCGACAATGTCATGCATGTCAGCAATTCCATGCTGCAGCATCAATGTACGCTCAATTCCCATGCCGAATGCGAATCCCGTATAGACGTCGGGATCGATACCGCAGGCGCGTAAGACATTGGGATTGACCATGCCACAACCGCCCCACTCGATCCAGCCGGCGCCCCCCTTCTTCTGCGGGAACCACAGGTCCATTTCGGCACTTGGCTCGGTAAATGGGAAGTATGAGGGACGCAACCGAGTCTTTGCCTCCGGGCCGAACATCGTCTTGGCAAAGTGGTCCAACGTCCCCTTCAGATGAGCCATAGTGATGCCCTTGTCAACTGCCAAACCTTCAACCTGGTGGAACACTGGCGTGTGAGTAGCATCCAGCTCATCGGATCGGAAGACCTTGCCTGGGCAGGCAACGTAAACGGGCGGCTCTTTATCGAGAAGCACTCGAGCTTGCACCGGGGAAGTATGAGTACGCATGACTAGGTTTCCCTCGCGCACAGATTGTCCGCCAATAGAGGTCCCATCGACGTAAAAAGTATCCTGCATCTGCCGGGCCGGATGATCAATATCGAAGTTGAGCGCGTCAAAATTGAACCATTCGTGCTCAATTTCAGGACCATCTGCAATATCCCACCCCATCGAGACGAAGAAGTCGGATATTTGTTCCATGAGCGTTTCTAGTGGGTGACGGGCTCCCGTTAGTGAACGGTCGGTAGGCACCGTAACATCCACTACTTCCTGTGCGAGTGCACGCTCTTCAGCCTCCCGCGCAAGTTCTTCATTCCTCTTAGCAAATGCACTTTGCACGGCGCCACGGGCTGCACCCATGCGCTTTCCCGCCTCGGCCTTTTGCTCCTTCGGCACCTCTCGCATCATGCGATTGGCCGACGCGATTGGAGAACCATCGCCAATATGTTGCGCCTTCAGAGCCTTCAATTCTTCTAGATCAGTAGCTGCTGCGAAAGCTTCCAGTGCTTCCTTAACCGCAGCCTCAATACCTGGCCCATCTAATGGGGTGAGCTGGCTAGTCATAAAAACTTTTCCTCCACCAAGTTCCTTTGCACACCAAGGTTACCGCGACAGGGGCCTGCTTATGAATTCAGTCCGCCCCTATGGGGCTTTAGAATGGGAGCATGAATAATCTTGCTAACCGTGCACCCTTAGGAAACACCAAGGCGGGCCAGCTTTCTCCGAGGCTCGCAGTACCCGGACACATTGAACGCCCTGAGTACATGTTCCATGATGGCCCAGAGGTCGTAACTGCCTCTGACACCAAGGATCCAGAGACCGTAGAGAAGATTCGAATTGCAGGACGCATCGCTGCCGATGCGCTCGCCGAAGCAGCCAAGGCCGTTGCCCCCGGTGTTACTACAGATGAGCTAGATAAAATAGCCCACCAATACATTATCGACCACGATGCCTACCCGTCCTGCCTGGGTTACATGGGATTCCCCAAATCTATTTGCACTTCAGTAAATGAGGTAATTTGCCACGGCATTCCGGATGATCGCCCACTCGAAGATGGCGACATCGTGAACCTCGATGTCACCGCCTACAAGAACGGAGTCCACGGCGATACCTGTGCAATGGTCGAGGTAGGTAATGTAGACGAGGAGTCTAGGCTACTAATCGAGCGCACAGAAAAAGCAATGATGCGCGGCATAAAGGCCGTAAAGCCGGGACGCGAAATCAACGTCATTGGAAGGGTAATTGAGTCTTACGCTAAGCGCTTCGATTACGGAGTAGTTCGCGACTATACCGGCCACGGAGTTGGGGAAGCATTCCATTCAGGACTAATCGTCCCCCACTACGATGCTTCGCCGGGCGCTAACGAAGTGATGGAAGTAGGGATGGTGTTCACCATCGAACCCATGCTCACTTTGGGTAGTATTGATTGGAAACAATGGGACGACGACTGGACAGTTGTTACAGCTGATCGTTCCCGCACCGCACAGTTTGAGCACACGATCGTTGTGACTGAGGACGGGGCCGAGATCCTGACCTTGCCGACGCAGAACTAGAAAGGGCAATCAATGGCGCTTGCATTCGGAGTTGACGTAGGCGGTTCCGGCATCAAAGGAGCTTTGGTAGACCTAGAAACCGGCGAGTTAGCCCAGGAACGCCAGAAGATTAAGACTCCGATTCCCGCGACGCCAAAAGCAGTAGCGGAAGTAATAGGCGAGCTAATTCGCAAGTGCGAAGTACCGGAGGGCACCCCGATTGGGGTTGCCTTACCGGCACCACAGCGCCACGGCACGGTCATGTTTATGGCAAATCTTGACCAGTCGTGGGTAGGTGTAAATGTCTGCGACGCAATCGAGAAGTACACCGGCTATAAGGTGAGATCAGTAAATGATGCGGATGCCGCTGGCTACGCCGAGGTCGCATACGGTGCCGCAAAAGATAATCATGGTGTTGTAATTGTGACCACTCTAGGCACCGGCATCGGTTCTGCCCTAGTAGTAGACGGAGTGCTAGTGCCGAACACCGAGCTCGGGCATATCGAAATTGATGGTCATGATGCTGAGCAAAAGGCTGCTGCCTCAGTACGCGAAAAGAAAAAGCTTTCTTGGGATAAATGGGCAAAACGGTTACAGAAGTACTACTCCACTTTGCAGATGCTCTTCACCCCTGACCTTTTCGTTGTGGGCGGCGGAGTATCACGACATCACGAGAAGTTCCTTCCGAAACTGGATTTGAAGACTCCCATAAAACCGGCCGAGCTACGTAATACTGCTGGAATAGTCGGCGCAGCGATCCTAGCTGCAAAAGACAAATAAAAATATGGGTTGTGGGGAACCTGCAGGTTCCCCACAACCCATATTTTTGAGCCGGCCTATAAGCCGGGTTCTGTACCTCATTGAGAGGCGACGGCCATCCATCTACCCCTGTCGTTGCCGACAGGATCTAGCAACCTACCTGCAAGGGTAAGCGGACCACCTTCCTTGCTACTTGGTCTTGCTCCGGGTGGGGTTTACCATGCCGCTTCAGTCACCTGCCGCGCGGTGAGCTCTTACCTCGCCTTTTCACCCTTACCTACTAGACGTTGTCTATAGGCGGTATTTTTTCTGTGGCACTAGCCCGCGGGTTACCCCGGGTGGCCGTTAGCCACCACCCTGTCCTGTGGAGCCCGGACTTTCCTCGACTCACGCCGCGACCGTCCGGCCGGCTCGTCCACACAGTTTACGCGCATGCAAGCCCCTGGCAAAGTCAGAGCTGCGGCAACCTGACAATAAGGTATTCGTACTCCTCGGAATAGATCAGCTCGTCCGGAGAAGCTGAACGAATTTCTTCCCACTCTGCCGGCGCGAAATCGATATGAGAATCAACCACATTGCGGCCCCGAACACAAACTATTCCAACACCACCGGTGCGTTCACGAATCCGTTCATATTCGGCAACCAAATCAGGATCAATGTTGCTGATCAGTTCCTCGCGCTTGTCCTCTAGATTGCCAATCTGCTCGTCCAGGTCGAGGCCAGATTCGCCGACCTTCTGCTCAAATTCCTGAATCCGTTCATCTAGCTGGGTAATCTTGGCGGTAGAATTATCCACCTGCTGTTGCAACTGTTCGGCCTGCTCCATGGCCTCGAGAGCGATGGCTTCCAACTCTGCGCGCCTTCTCGCGAGCTGATTTAGCTCCCCCTGCAATGAGGACAATTCCTTATGCGATGCCTCGCCTGAATCTAGGCGAGATTGCTGCAAATTCTGCCTGGAGACTACCTTCTCTACGTCTACTTCAGCATCACGTTGGCGCCGTTGTGCATCATGCGTACGCGTCTTTACAGATACTTGCGCCTCTACCAGGGATCGCCGCTCCTCCCTCAACTTCTGAATCTGTTCCAGCTCCGGGAGAGTTTTCTTCTGATGCCGCAATTTCGCGAGCTTCTGATCTATTTCTTGAACGTCTACAAGCTTAATCTGCTCCGATGCCGCTACCTTCATTGTTCCCCTCTATTCTGCTGGAAAATACTCGACCCATGGATCTGTAATGGTACGGGATACATATACCTGTATACCAAGTCCTACCTTTGCGAGTTCACCGGAAATGTCCTTCGCAGCTATTGGCAGCCATGGAAATTCAGTCGCGTAATGCGATCCGCAAAGTAAAGCACAGCCGCCGTCCTCAATATGTTCGGAGCTTGGATGGTGCCGCAAATCCGCTGTCAGATAAGCCTGCGCGCCAGAGCGCGCTGCCGCTTCAAGTAGGGAGTCGCCCGCGCCCCCTGAGACAGCAAAGGTTTCGATTCTTGTAGCCGGATCACCGGACATTAGGATTCCGGAGCTGCCCACCGGCAACACCCGTGCAGCTTCGCGCGCGAGCTGGGCAAGCTCTACCGGCTCAGGCAACCTGCCAACTCGGCCAAGCCCAAGAGTGGGATCATCCTTCGAAGGCGCGAGCGGCCTCGTCTCCCTCAAGCCAAAAGCCGCGGCGAGCGCATACGCCACGCCCCGCGACGCAGAATCAGCATTAGTGTGGGCGTTAGCCAACGCTATTCTATTCATTAGTAGATCAGTTACAGCCTTACCTTTATAATCTGTCGTTGCTAGGAAAGACGTGCCGCGCAAGTACAGCGGATGGTGGGTGATCACCATATCCACCTCGAGATCGATCGCCTCTTTGACAACTATCGGCACAGGATCGACTGCAAGTAGAATTTTTCGGACCGGCCAGTCCGGATCCCCCAGGATAAGGCCCACCTTGTCCCACTCTTCTTTGAGTTTATATGGATATAGGAATTCCATTACCTTAATTACATCTTGCACGCAACCGCGGTGGCCTTGCAGGTCAATAGCTAGTTCCGGTCGAGAAATATACATACTTACACCTTGCATTAATCCTACTCGAGCTGGCACAATCAAACCGCTGCGAGTGCTTACAGCCCAAAAGTAGCATGTTGATAAGTCCATAAAAGGAGTTCCCGTGGCAAAAGCTCACGTTGTCATTGTCGGTTCCGGATTCGGAGGCCTATTCGCGGCGAAAGCCCTCGCTAAAGAAGACGTAGCTATCACACTGATCGACAAGACCAGCCATCACCTATTTCAACCTCTGCTTTACCAGGTTGCAACCGGCATCTTGTCCCCTGGGCACATTGCCCCTTCAACTCGCGAGATTCTGCGGCGCCAAAAGAATGTGCGCGTATTGCTCGGATTAGTCGAAGACATCGACGCGAAATCAAAAACCGTAATTTGGCGAAACCACTCAAACCGTTACCACACCGACTATGACTATTTAGTTGTAGCAACTGGTGCTGGTCAGTCATACTTCGGCAACGACCAATTTGCTAAGTTCGCTCCGGGTATGAAAACAATCGATGATGCACTGGAGCTGCGCGCCCGAATCTTCGGAGCATTCGAACGCGCTGAACTGGAGGAAGATCCGGTAAAGCGACGTAGACTACTTACTTTCGTAGTCGTTGGCGCTGGTGCCACCGGCGTAGAGATGGCTGGCCAGATTCGCGAACTCGCATCTAGGACCCTCAAGAACGAATTCCGGAA
Source organism: Winkia sp. UMB3158 (assembly GCF_030217145.1). Lineage (NCBI taxonomy): Bacteria > Bacillati > Actinomycetota > Actinomycetes > Actinomycetales > Actinomycetaceae > Winkia > Winkia sp. UMB3158. Next base: position 13,785 of record NZ_JASONH010000008.1, read on the forward strand.
AGTAAATCCGGAAAATGCGCGCGTTGTCCTAGTGGACGGCGCGCCCACCCCGCTGCCCGCATTCGGAGAGAAACTGGGAGGCGTAACCCGTAAAGAGCTAGAGAAACTTGGCGTCGAAATACGTATGAACCAAATGGTTACCGATGTCGATGCAGACTCGGTAACCATCAAAGACAAAGACGGCAACACCGAAGTTATAGAATCCATCTGCAAAGTTTGGGCAGCTGGCGTCAAGGGCTCTCCACTCGGCCAGAAACTAGCAGAAGCGACTGGTGTAGAACTGGACCGCGCAGGACGCGTAAAGGTAAACGACCGTCTACAAGTGCCTGGTTTCGAAGATATTTATGTGGTCGGAGACCTCATGTCTCGCGAAGGCGTTCCCGGAGTGGCACAAGGTGCGATTCAGTCCGGTCGGTACGTCGCCAAAGCTATAATCACCAAGCTCTCCGGTGGCGAACCAACCCCATTTGAGTATTGGGACAAAGGTTCAATGGCTACCATCGCAAAATTTAGTGCCGTAGCATCCATCGGGAAAGTCAAGTTCCACGGATTCCCAGCGTGGCTCTCCTGGTGCTTCCTGCACTTGCTCTACATCGCCGGGTTTAAGGCGCGAGTGGGAACTTTGCTGCACTGGCTCATCTCGTTCCTCTCCAATGGTCGTTCGTCGCGCACTACCACCAATCAGCAGCTAGTGGGCCGACTCGCCCTCGAGCGCTTCGGTAGCGGCGCCTCAGGAAAACTACTTCGCGGTGAAGACCTCAACCTGGACGGTAAGCGTAGCTAGAATCAAAACATGATCGTTCTGCTCCCTTCCTCAGAAGGCAAAAGCTCCCCCACTGGGGCCGACTTCGACCTAGATAGGATCTCTCCCTTCAATAGAGAGTTGAGGGCTGCTAGGGAGCAGGTTCTAGCAGAACTAATAGAAACCAGTGCGCGCCCGGACGCGCTGGAAGTGTTGGGGGTTGGTCCCCGCGCTGCCAGCGCGGTCGGAGCTAATACCAAACTAAGAACAGCAGCGACGGGTCCGGCCTATACTGTCTATTCCGGTGTCTTGTATGAAGCCGGAAATCTTGCTCAGGCAGCAGCCAATGTCGGCCCCCAGAGCCAGGTGGGTCTTTATGTCCAATCGGCACTGTTCGGCATAGTCGACCTCTTCAGTGCCATCCCCGCTTACCGCCTCTCGATAAACACAAAGCTGCCAACCCTAGGTAGCCTAGGTTCATTTTGGCGCGACCACTTGGCGAACCTCATGAATGCACAAATCGGCTCACAGACCGTCATAGACTGCAGATCTGCCGCATATGCAAAAGTATGGCCAGGCCCAGACCACAACCTCTTCAGCGTGGGAGTACGCGCGCTGCGAGATGGCCGCGAAAAAGTTATCTCACACATGGCAAAGAAATATCGTGGACTACTTGCTACTGCCCTCCTCGAAGAAGGCAAAGATCTGACCATAGACGAGGTCTTAGAGCTATCCCGAACCCTGCCAGAAATACGCGACGCCCGATTAGAAGAGCTGCCGCGGGCTACCGCACTAACTCTTCTTGTGAAATAGGCCGCGCCCAGCCCGCGCCAGTAGGCCCAGTACTGCCCATCCGGCGGCGATCAACAGTGCAGTGTGCGAAGCATCGATCAAAAGAACAAGAACAACTGCCATCCCCAGCACCGGTATCACTGCTGCGCGAACGCCCTCGCCCTTCGAAAAAGCATAGTAACCAATCACAGAAGCGTGAAGGAACAGGAAGGCAACCAGAGCACCAACTGTAACCATGGTTGAAAGCGTTTCCAAGCCTGAAGGCGACAAAGCAGCAAGCGTCGAAACCACCAACGTCACGCCCGCAGACAACAACGTTGCATTCTTAGGCACTCGTTCCTTCTGTTCTACCTCGCCAAGAAATGTAGGCAAGTCTCCCCCACGTCCCATTGCGTAAAGAAGACGAGACGCCGCAGCCTGGGCGACAAATGCTGAGAAAATCGGACCAACCGCCCTCATAAGGGTGATGGGCAGATGCAGCCATGTTCCTATCTGCCTATCCAGCATGTCGTAGAAAGCAGTCCCCTGTACCTCCGGATGGCTCCTTAGGAATTCAGGACTGTAGGGGCTAAGCAAAGACGCCAAATAGGTCTGCAGAATAAATAATGCAGCAGCAACAATTAGACACACCCCCAATGCCTTACCGACGTCCTTAGTATCTCCGGTAGTTTCTTCCGCAAAAGAGGCAATCGCATCAAAGCCCAAGAACGCCAAGGCCGCCACCGTAGCGGCCCCAAACATTCCAGACCAATCAAACCGACCAAAACCCGCAATAGGACTGCCAACGCTGCGCACTGCTCCACTAGTGCACAGGACGTAAATGGCGGAAGCCACGAAGGTTGCCAGCATGATTATTTCGACCACCAGCACCCACGTTCCAACCTTCGCAGCTAAGCGCACCCCCAACAGGTTCATCACGGTGATGGCCACAACCGCGCAAACTGTAAAGCCCCAGGTAGGAATTGCTGGGAATAACGCATTGAATGCTATTCCCATGAACAAGACCGCCATTGCCGGAATAAATAAGTAGTCAAGCGTAAGCATCCATCCGGATGCCAATGCCGGAAACTTCCCTAGCCCAGCTTGCGCATAGGCATAAACCGAGCCCGCCTTGGGAACAACATGCGACATCCGCGCATACGAATACGCCGTCGCCCCCATCCCAAGTGCCGCCACGGCAAAAACTAGCGGAGTAACCCCATCAGAACGGGCGTCTAGAACGCCGAAGGTCCCCATAGGCGCGGTAATGCCAATAAAAAGCATTCCATAAACCACAAGGTCACGGATCGAAAGAGAACGGCGAAGAGTGGGCTTTTCAGACATAGTTCAATTGTCCCGTTAGAACCGCAAATATCCAACTCTGTAGCAAGGCGAAGTACCTGCTAAGCACCTCTTTTCCTTGCACAATGCGCGATAAGATCAAGGAGTGTCTAAAGGTAAGCAACGCGTCCGCAATTTCCGACTCAAGCACACCAAGGCAGGCTTGATCGATAAAGTCTTCTTCATTCTTGCCTTCCTGGCCGGACTGTGGCTCAACATATTTCTGCTGATAGAGGTGTGGTCACGAGGTTGGTGGGCCATTCTGCTCGCCCTCCTTATATGGGGCGTCGCCTCCTACCTAACGCTGCCGCGGCTACACTCCATCCTCACAGATATCTACGTGCCAAATTATTTTATTGGGCGGGCAAAAACCTCTGACGGCCTATTAGGTGACCCAATCAACCTGGCGGCTCACGGATCCGCTCAACAGATTCACGCCGCGATGCGAAAAGCCGGATGGACTCTGGCTGACCCGATCACGGCCACCTCGGCTTGGAAGATGGTTCAATCAACACTGACGCGCAAGTCCTACCCGGAAGCCCCCATTTCCCCCCTCCATCTGTTCGAACGAAAACAAGATTTTGCCTACCAGCAAGAGGTAGACGGCAACCCGAAGGCCCGCCATCACGTGCGCTTCTGGGCGACTCCGAAAGACTGGTTGCTGCCCGGTGGTAAAAAAGTCGATTGGCTAGCCGGAGGTACATTCGACAAAGCCGTGGGTCTATCTATCTTCACCCTGCAGGTGACGCACAAGATCGACGAAGACACTGACATCGAACGCGACCACATCGTAGATACGGTCACGGAGGCTAATCCGAACGCCCAGGTTGATGTACTTGAAGACTTCTCAACCGGCTACCATTCTAGAAATGGCGGCGGAGACCAAATAAAAACCGACGGGAACCTCCCCATTATGGATCTGCGTGAAATCGAAGCCGAAGACATAGACCGGGAACGCGCCCGAAAAACTCTCGAAAACATGAAGGCCCAGGAAGCAGCCGGAGCAGACACGGATTCCTCGTTTATGGAGGCCTTCAAACTCCATGGAAAGCACTCCATCGGCGATGCGTCCAGACTCACGAAAGACCTCGCCAAGACCCGGCCGCTATCAGCATTTTTAGGGGTGCTGACTGTACTTGCCTCAGCCGCGATAGGGATTCTTACCTTTGCCTGGACTCTGTGGCACTGGGACCACTATGTGCACGCTGCAGTTGCAAATCAGATTCTAGACAAACTACCTGTCTCAGAAATTCACGAGGCAGCCCCCATGCTGGCTACAGCTGGTGCAGGGGTCATGGTGGTGCTACTGCTCGTCGAATTCCTGCTCTGTTGGCGAATGATGAACGGATCGGGCCTTGCCCGCCTTCTACTGATGGCTGTTATTTTGGCCCAGCTCGTTATGTTCTCAGTAGGCTACTTCCTGGCCTGGAAAGCAAACTTTGCTGTAATCGTCCTGCACGTGGGCCTACTGACTATTGCCCTAATGCAACTCTCCGAGCCCGATACAAGAAAGTTCGTATCGATGCGTTCCCTGGAAGCCCAGTCAGACTAGGAGATCGCCAACCAGAGCCAGAAAACGGTCGTTTTCTTCCGGTAAGCCAACAGAAACCCGCAGTCCCTCCGGGAACGGACGCAGCGCTACCCCACGCTCCAAACATTGGTCAGCAGCAGTAAAAGTCTCATCACGAAGAACTTCCTTAGGTAACCAAATGAAGTTGGCCTGAGACTGCCCCGATACCCCGAATGTGGCCAGCACCTTCAAGATCCTGTCCCTCTCGCCTCGGATCTTTTCTACAGATTGGGCAACTACCTTCTGATTAGCCATAGCTGCCTCAGCAAGCGCCTGCGCGGGCGCTGATACACCAAATGGTGTAGCAACCGCCGAGATAGCCCCTAGAAGCTCTTCGTCACCTACCAAATACCCAACGCGAGCACCGGCTAATGCATACGCCTTTGAAAAAGTTCTGCCAACGACCACATTCGGGAATCTCTTAAGCGAGCCAACGATGCTCGAATAGGAATCATCAGCAAAATCGATATAGGCCTCATCTACTAGAACCAGAACAGTGGGGTCTATTCTTTCAATGAAATCCATTAGCTCCGGTAAGGCTATAGCCGCACCTGTTGGATTATTCGGGTTGCAGATTATAACCGCTTTCGTGCGCTCCGAGAGAGCCGCGGCCATTGCATCTAAATCGTGCCTGCCCTCCACCAAAGGAACCGGCACGGCCGTAGCTCCCACAGTAGCGGTGGCTATCGGATAGGACTCAAACGAGCGCCACGGGTACACTACTTCGTCTCCCGGTCCTGCCACAGCGGCTAGACAATGAACAAGTAAAGCTGAAAGTCCAGTCCCGCAAAGAATCTGAGATGCAGACACTTCGTGGTGCTTTGCAATCACCTCGCGGAGGCTAGTACAGAACATATCCGGGTATCGATTTACCGATTCCACCGCTTCTTTTCCAGCGTGAACCACCAGCTGTTCGGGCAAGTATGGGTTCTCGTTGGAAGAAAGCTTCACCGGGTCTTGCCCCGGCGCCTTCTTCCCAGGCTGATAGCGCGGAAGAGTGCGGACCTGAGGAAGAACGTTTACTGTCAGTGTCATAGTTTCACCCTAGTTCGTCGGCCTTCCGACTAACGCACGAGTCCGCGCTTCGACCACTGCTAGCTGCCTACGCCCTGCCAAATACGACGGCAGAAATCTATGTAAACAAAAATGAAGAGCCTCGGCTGCACCGAGACTCTTCATTCTTACTGTGGGCCCAGAGGGACTCGAACCCCCGACATCCACGGTGTAAACGTGGCGCTCTAGCCAACTGAGCTATAGGCCCTGGAGCCACAACAATAACTTACTGTGGCCTCAAAAGGAAAATCCACTTATGCTCGATCGCGGGTCTGAACCCTAATTCCTGCCCAATCCGGAGCCACCACCACTGAGGAGGTAGCGTGCAGACCTGCCACCTGAGCTGCGCTTTCAATGGTAAACGGAGATACGTGGCCCGGCAGAGCAGACTTAGGTGTGATTACCCACACTACTCCAGGTCCGGCAAAATTTTGAGTGGCATCCACCAAACAATCGGTCAAGTCGTCTACTTCACCGTCGTCCTCGCGCCACCAAATAATGGCCCCATCGACGAGGTCCGCATAATCCTCATCTACTAATTCATTGCCAGTTTGCTCAGCAACTGCTTCACGCAGCGCCTCGTCGACATCTTGATCCCAAAGAAACTCTTGGACAATCTGACCGTCTTTGAAATCGAGCGGCTTTACAGCCGACTTCTGGGACACCTTTTTCTCCTTGAAACAATAAAACGGGTACGTGTCTGTGTTCACTTTACATTGTCACGCCCCCCAATGGGACATCTCACCCCCACTTGGGACACGAATATCATCCTTCCGGCCGAACTTTTCCGGGACTTATGGCACAATTCAAAGTGAACGAGGGACTTTTGTGCCCCTATCCGGCAAGGACGCCTCCTCGGGGTGTCCTTTTAGAGGAAAGAGATGACGTGCCCGAACAGAACCAGTCGAGCCCGCTTGTTGACGGTTTGTTAGTACAGATCCCTGACAACGATCCTGAAGAAACAAGCGAGTGGATTGAATCACTAGATGATCTGATCGAGGAGCGGGGTGCAAACCGCACGCGGTATGTCATGCTTGCAATGCTGAATGCAGCACGCCGCAAGAACGTGTCGGTTCCCGCATCCTTCACCACCCCATACATCAACACTATTCCAGCGCAGAACGAACCCTACTTCCCAGGCGACGAAAACACTGAACGCGCATACCGTCGCTGGATTCGCTGGAACGCGGCAGTACAGGTGACCAGGGCACAGCGCCCAGGCATTGGCGTCGGCGGCCACATTTCGTCCTACGCTTCTGTGTCCACCCTGTATGAGGTCGGCTTTAACCATTTCTTCCGAGGTAAGTCCCATCCCGGCGGAGGCGACCACATCTTCTTCCAGGGTCATGCCTCCCCCGGCATCTATGCGCGCGCATTCCTTGAAGGCCGCATCAGTGAAGAAGAAATGGACGGCTTCCGCCAGGAGGTTTCCACGCCCTCGGGACTGCCGTCCTACCCCCACCCAAGGCAACGTCCCGATCTTTGGGAGTACCCAACCGTGTCCATGGGATTAGGACCTGCAGAAGCAATCTACCAAGCTTGGTTCGACAAGTACCTGCACCTAAATGGCATCAAGGACACCTCTGAGCAGCACACCTGGGCGTTCCTTGGTGACGGTGAAATGGACGAACCGGAATCTAGGGGCATGCTCCAGACCGCCGCCGCCCAGAACCTCGACAACCTCACCTTTGTTGTCAACTGCAACCTGCAGCGACTAGACGGCCCCGTCCGCGGCAATGGCAAGATCATTCAGGAGCTGGAATCCTTCTTCAAGGGAGCCGGCTGGAACGTAATCAAGGTAATCTGGGGCCGTGGCTGGGACGGATTGCTCGCAGCAGACAAGGACCACGCGCTCGTACACCTGATGGACGAGGTACGTGACGGTGATTACCAGACTCTTAAGGCCAATGACGGCGCCTACGTGCGCGAGCACTTCTTCGGTCGCGACCCACGTACGAAGGAATTGGTAAAGAACTGGACTGACGAGCAGATTTGGGATCTTCGCCGCGGTGGCCACGACTACCGCAAGGTATATGCCGCCTACGATGCTGCTCTGAAGCACAAGGGCCGTCCTACCGTGATTTTGGCCCATACGATTAAGGGCTATGCACTCGGGGAACACTTTGCTGGGCGAAACGCAACTCACCAGATGAAGAAGCTTACCCTTGAGGATCAGAAGGCACTGCGCGACAGGCTACAGATCCCGATCACTGATGAGGAACTAGAGAAGGATCCGTACAAGCCTCCGTACTACATGCCTGACAAGGACGATCCAGCTCTTCGGTACATGCTCGAACGTCGCGAGGCCCTAGGCGGATACCTACCCTCGCGCCACCACGAAGATCCGCACCTTGAGCTTCCCGGCGATAAAGCCTACAAGATGATGACCAAGGGCTCTGGGAAGCAGAAGGTTGCTACCACCATGGCGCTGGTACGCCTCCTCAAAGAGCTCATGCGCGACAAGAACATCGGTAACCGCTTCGTTCCGATTATTCCGGATGAAGCACGTACCTTCGGCCTCGACGCTATGTTCCCGACCGCAAAGATCTTCAACGTTCACGGCCAGAACTACACGGCGGTAGATCACGACCTGATGCTGTCATACAAGGAATCCGCTCAGGGTCGACTAATGCACACCGGCATTAACGAAGCCGGTTCTGCTGCACTAATGCAGGTCGTTGGTACATCGTATGCAACCCATAACGTTCCGATGATTCCGTTCTACATCTTCTACTCGATGTTCGGATTCCAGCGTACTGGCGACCAGTTCTGGGCAGCGGGCGACCAGCTAGCACGCGGATTTGTGATTGGCGCTACTGCCGGTCGCACCACCCTAACTGGCGAGGGAACTCAGCACATGGACGGTCATTCGCCCGTCATTGCTGCAACCAACCCCGCCTTTGTCCACTACGATCCCGCCTACGCCTACGAAATCGGGCACATCTTCCGCGATGGCCTGCAGCGTATGTACGGAGATCCCGGCGACCGCGATCCAAACGTAATGTACTACCTAACCGTGTACAACGAGCCGATTGTGCAGCCTGCCGAGCCGGAAAACGTGGACGTCGAAGGCATTCTCCGCGGCATTTACAAGGTGGATGAGGCACCGGAAGATCGTCCCACCGTCAACCTGATGGCTTCTGGCGTTGCCGTGCCATGGGCCCGGCATGCTCGCGAACTACTGCTGAACGACTGGGGCATCGGTGCCAACGTGTGGTCAGTCACCTCATGGGGTGAACTCCGCCGAGATGGCATGGAAGCTAACCGGAAGAACTACCTGGATCCGGATCACTACACCAAGCCCTACGTGACACAGAAGCTCGAAAATACCGGTGGCCCATTCGTCGCGTCCACCGATTTCGACCACATGCTCCCGGATCTGTTGCGCGAATGGATTCCCGGAAGGTACTACACCCTCGGTGCAGACGGTTTCGGCTTCTCCGACACTCGCCCAGCCGCTCGTAGGCACTTCCTGATCGACGCGGAATCGATCGTAGTTCGGGCCCTACAGGCAATGGCTGACGACGGAATGATCGAACGCGACCTAATCCGTCAGGCCATTGAAAAGTATGACCTGATGAACGTCAATGCGACCTCGCATCGAGTTGACGATTCCGATGACTCGGTAGCCTAACGGCAAAGACAATTTGGGGGATGTTCCGCGGAACATCCCCCAAATTTTTGCCCAAATGCCGTGTCCTAAGTGGCTGCGTATTCGCGCCGCGGTACGAAGCTGGACTCGCTTCTTAAACGTTAAAATCTAGACGCCAGTATTGCCATCAAGATAGAGCCATAGGAATTCGTGCTTTCGCGAACCTTTGCAAAGAATAGCTACTAACTGTCGGAAACTGAGGAGCCGAACTACTTTTGATTACTGGCGAAAGCTCCGATCAGATCAGCAACGCTCTTCGCGCTATCTACATCTTTATCCATGGCTACATAGCCTTCATCTTCTACTCTCGCCACAACGGCCCAGAGCTGAAGGTCAGTAAGACCAAGAGATTCTAAGGTGTCGTCCTCTTCGACAACATGCCCCACTTCCCCGGCCAACGCCTGGCGAACTTGGGTTCGCAGTTCTTCACTGTGAGAAGTAGTTCGCCCGCTACCACCCTCGCCGGATTCACTGAAGTCTTCGTCCTGTAGTGCCGCGAGTTTAGCTAAAGCCTCTGCATCTAGTGCCATTACCCCACCCTATGCAACCAGCGGACGGGGGCTCCAGATCCTGCATACCGGAATGGCTCCAGCTCTTCGTCCCACGCTACGCCTAATGCGACGTCAAGTTTCTCCTGGAGCAAAGTAGCATCTCCCCCTGCCTCTTCCAGCGCCGCTCTAATCCTGTTCTCGGGTACAACAACATTCCCGGCGACGTCAGTTTGTGCATGGAATATTCCGAGGGACGGAGTATGCGACCAACGACCTCCATCTGCTCCAGCAGAAGCGTCCTCAGTCACCTCGTATCGCAAATGCTCCCACCCGCGCAGAGCAGACGCGAGTTGGACACCGGTGCCAGACTTCCCCGCCCAGCTGAATTCAGCACGGAAAGTGCCCTCTTGTGCGGGCTGTTCTGTCCAATCCATGGATACTTTTGTCCCCAACACGTCGGAGACAATCCACTCCACGTGAGGGCAGAGTGCACGCGGGGCTGAATGCACGAAAAGTACACCGCGCGAGAACGTTCCATTCATTTTGGACCTCCATAATACTGAGGGACGTCTTCCCCTACGACCTCAGGGTGATCCATTCGGCGGTGTGCAAAACTATTGAACACCACACCTATACGAAATAACAAGCCGGCACGCCGTTAGCAGCGTGCCGGCCCGAAAACTTCTTAGAGCCCCTGCTCGCGAAGTTCCTTCATCGCTTTCCGCCGGTATTTCTTAGACAACCGATCCAAGTACAGATGCCCATCCAGGTGGTCGCACTCGTGCTGAATGCAACGGCCCATTAGTTCTTCGCCCTCGACTACAACCTTCTTGCCATCAAGATCAATACCCTCTGCCCTGGCGTACCAGGCGCGCTCCGTTGGGAACCAGAGTCCGGGCACCGACAAACAGCCTTCGTCGCCATCTTGATATTCGTCCTCGGACAATTCCACAATCTTCGGATTCAAGATGTAACCGATCTCGCCATCAATATTCCAGCTGAAAGCGCGCACGCCCACACCAATTTGGTTAGCGGCGAGGCCAGCGCGGCCATCCATATCAACGGTCTCTAAAAGGTCCTCGACGAGTTCCTTGATCGAGTCATCAATATCAGTAATCGTCTCGCACTCAGTGCGCAAGATAGGGTCACCAACAACCCTAATGTCTCGAAGTGCCACTAGTCCTCCTTAGCGGAAATAATCGTGTAGGCGATTTTGTCCACGGCGTCTTCATAAGGCAGCTGGGTACGCTCACCAGTTGCTCTATTGCGCAGTTCCACTACGCCTTCTTTTTCGAAGTCTCGTCCGACGACAATCGAATACGGCACGCCGATCAGTTCCGAATCCTTGAACTTGACGCCCGCCGAGACCTTCTGCCGGTCGTCATAAATGACGTCTAGACCGCAACCATGCAATCCTTCGGCCAAGTTTGCAGCGGCTTCAAATACTCCTGCGTGTTTGCCAGTAGCCAATACGTGCACATCAAATGGTGCAATCGCGGGATGCCAGATCAACCCAGCATCGTCATGTCCAACTTCTGCCAGAGCTGCCAGCACACGAGAAACACCGATCCCGTAAGAGCCCATGGTCACGACCTGAGCCTTACCGTTCTGATCCAGAACTTTCAGGTCCAGTGCCTTGGCGTACTTGCGCCCTAGCTGGAAAATATGTCCAATTTCGATACCACGGGCCAACTCCAGTGGGCCAGATCCATCCGGTGCCTGGTCGCCCTCTCTGACCTCAGATGCCTCAATAAAGCCGTCTGCAACGAAATCACGACCATATACAAAGTCGTAATAGTGATAGCCGGCCTTATTACCACCAGTAATCCACGCGGAGCCTTCCGCGACATGCGGATCCAACAAGTATTTCGGACCAGTGGAATTGCCCTCGGCATCCTTCGGCGCGTTAGGGCCGCACACCGATGGCCCGATATAGCCGGGAACTAACCCCGGGAAAGCAGCCAGATCCTGCTCGTTAGCGAACTCAATTTCCGCAGGCGATAGAGCAGCCTCAACGCGACGAATGTCCACCTCTCGGTCACCAGGTATACCGATCACAATGACTTCGCGGTGACCGTCGGGATGCACTGCCGTTAGCGCCACGGATTTCAGTGTATCCGCCGCATCCCAGTCGCGGTCATCGCGACGGTAATGAGCATTAGAATAATCGACTAATGCTGCGATGGTGCCGGCACCCGGAGTTTCCTCCAAGTGTGCAGCAGGAGACTGTTCAGTAATTGGCTCCGGCCGAGGGGTCGTGACCGCCTCAACATTGGCGGCAAAACCACCTGCAGAACGCACAAACGTATCCTCGCCAATTTCGCAGGGGAACAAGAATTCCTCGCTACGAGAGCCTCCCATAGGGCCCGACATGGCCGAACAAATTACATACGGCAGATTCACGCGTTCAAAAATCCGCTGATACGCCTTACGCATAGACTCGTAAGACTTCTCTAGCCCCTCATCATCAATGTCAAAGCTGTACGCGTCCTTCATGACAAATTCTCGGCCGCGAATCAGACCAGCACGAGGACGAGCTTCGTCACGATATTTCGTCTGGATCTGGTACAGAGTAGCCGGCAAGTCCTTGTAGGAGGAGTACATGTCCTTCACCATCAAGGTGAACATTTCCTCGTGAGTCGGAGCAAGCAGCATGTCCGCGCCCTTGCGATCATTCAGCCTAAACAGGTTCGGGCCATATTCTTCCCACCTGCCGGTAGCCTCATAAGGCTCTTTCGGCAGCAGGGCAGGGAACAAGACTTCCTGGGCACCCGCCCGTTCCATCTCTTCGCGCACAATCGCTTCTAGCTTACGAAGCACACGAATCCCCAAAGGAAGCCACGTATAAACCCCCGGGGCTACCCTGCGGATATAGCCCGCGCGGACTAACAGCTTATGGCTTGCGACCTCGGCGTCGGCCGGGTCTTCACGTAAGGTTCGTACGAAATACGATGACATCTGAGCTAACACGCCTACAACTTTAGTAGACGTGGCCCAGATATAGCTACTTCGTCCTATACCAGGACTTGAACCCCTTCGCCTTCGCCCTCGGGCATGTCTTCGGCAAGCTTGTTGGCATACCGGATCAGTGTAGGCACAATATCGGTCTCGGGGACTGTCTCGACGACCTTTCCCTTAATAAAGATCTTGCCCTTTTGATTGCCGGAAGCCACGCCAAGATCAGCCTCACGAGCTTCACCCGGGCCGTTGACGACACATCCCATAACCGCTACTCGGAGCGGAACCTTCAAATCTTTCAATCCCTCTGTAACGGCATTCGCCAAAGTGTAGACATCCACCTGGGCACGCCCACACGACGGACACGAGACAATCTCGAGCGTACGGTCACGAAGACCCAGAGACTGTAGGATTTCAACCCCTACCTTTACCTCTTCAACGGGAGGAGCAGACAGGGAGACGCGAATCGTATCGCCAATGCCCTGGCGCAATAGTGCACCAAAAGCGGTAGCGGACTTAACCGTCCCCTGCAGAGCAGGACCCGCTTCAGTCACTCCAAGATGTAGCGGCCAGTCCCCCTTCGAAGACAGCAGCTCATAAGTCTTAATCATTGTGACCGGATCGTGGTGCTTCACAGAAATAGCAAAATCGTGGAAATCATACTGCTCAAAAAGCGACGCTTCCCAGACGGCGGACTCCACCATTGCTTCCGGAGTAGCCCCTCCATACTTCTTGTAAAGTTTCGGGTGCAAAGAACCTGCATTGACTCCGATACGCAGAGACGTCCCGTGGTCCCTAGCCGCCTTGACAATATCTTCAATCTGATCGTCAAACTTGCGGATATTTCCCGGGTTCACACGCACCCCTGCACAGCCGCCCTCGATAGCAGCAAAGACGTACCTGGGCTGGAAATGGATATCGGCAATAACCGGAATGTTTGACTTCTTCGCAATAATTGGAAGCGCTTCGGCGTCATCCGCAGACGGGCAGGCAACTCGCACAATATCGCATCCTGCAGCAGTCAACTCTGCGATTTGCTGCAAGGTACCGCCAATGTCGGTGGTCTTAGTAGTGCACATCGACTGCACCGTGACCGGAGCGTCGCCACCAACCCACAAATTACCTAGTCGGACCTTACGGGTCTTCTTCCGGGGGAAAACGTTCCGAACTTCTGGCATTCCTAAAGATACAGCTTCACTCACAGACATAAGTATGCCCAACTGAGGCTCAATTGTCGCCCGGCTTCGCCGCGAGCCATATCACGAAAGCTGAATCGGGACCACAAAATCTGCAACAACAAGAAGCACGGTAAGCAAAAGAAAAACTCCAAATACCCCGTACGTAAGTGGCATTAGGCGCGCAGTATCAACAGGTTGCGGCTTTTTCTGCCCCCGCATACGTGCCAAAAAATTACGCACACCTTCCCACAGCGCTCCTGCAATGTGCCCGCCATCAAGAGGAAGTAGTGGAATTAGGTTGAAAGCGAACAAAGCCATATTCACTCCGCCCCACAGGGAAATAAGCATAGCGATGCGGTCCGTTAACGTAACTTTTGCCGTGGAAGCTACGTCTCCGGCAATGTGTCCTACGCCGACCACAGAAACGACGCCATTCGGATCGCGCGGAGCTCCAGTAAAGACTGACTTGCTAACTTCAAATACCTGAACTGGCAGTTTCCCGATTACCGCTAAGGTTCCTGTGAACTGTTGCCACACACTCTGGGCTACCTGTGAGGCACTCAGACGTTTCCTGCTTGTCGCAGCGGTAATGCCAATAGGTCCATCACTAGGTATAGTCACTCTAACAGTTCTAGTATGACCGTCTCGGATAACTTCAAACGGGGTTAGCTGGCTACTGTGCGCCTTAATTTGCCGCGTAATATCTTGCCATGAATTCGTCGGGACTCCGCCTATGGAGGTTATCTTGTCCCCTGATCTCAAGCCCCCTTTGAAAGCCGCTTGGTGACAGGACGCATCACTACAGCTATCAACACTTGCCAGCGAAGTTTCAGGCACTGCAACCCCTATGCCTGCCAATGTAACCACCGCACAGCCAACGGCGAGCAATAGATTCACCAGGGGGCCTGAAAACATGACCACGATTTTTTTCGAGGCGGACAACTGCCAAAAGGCTTTGCGGCCATGCTGATCTAGCAGGTCAGCGGCAGAAGCCTCACGGGCCTCCTGGGCCAGTGTGAGGCGTACGTCCTGCTGCCGGCTTCTATCCATCAGTTCGTAGTCAGCAGCCCTAATGGGTTCACCGTCAATGGAGCCAATTACCTCATCGGCTCTAGCGGGTGGGAACATTCCTCCAATACGCACATAACCGCCCAGCAAAATAGCCTTTATGCCGTAGACAGTTCCACCAACTCGTTTAGCCCAGAGGGTGGGCCCAAACCCGACCATGTATTTAGGGACGGCCGCACCAAATTTCTTTGCGGGCAGCATATGTCCGCACTCGTGTAGAGCAACCGAGACGATGAGCCCGATTACTACGACAAGAACGCCAAGCAAGAAAGACATATCAGTTCAGTAGTTGTTTCGCTCTAGTTCGCGCCCAATTTTCAGCTTCATGAAGCTGAGCTAGATCAGGCTCGTCAACTCCTGAAAATTCCGCTACAACCTTTTGCACCGTGTCAACTATCGCCAGGTAGGGCACCTGTCCTGCCAAGAAAGCATCTACCAATACCTCATTCGCGGCGTTAAACACCGCGGGGTGGGCAGCGGAAGCTGCGACAGCCTGCCGAGCAATATCTATAGCAGGGAAGGTTTGACTATCGATCGGCTCGAAGGTCCAAGCACTAGCTTTATCCCACTGCAACGCCGGTGCCACTTCTACCAGTCTCTTTGGCCAGGTGAGGCCAAGGGCAATTGGAATCTTCATAGATGGAGGGGATGCTTGCAGCAATGTCGCACCGTCTTTGAAGGTGACCATGGAATGCACAATGGACTGGGGGTGTACTACAGGAATAATATTCTCGGGCGCGATATCGAAAAGAAGATATGCCTCAATCAGTTCGAGGGCCTTATTCACCAGGGTAGATGAATTAATAGTTACCACCGGCCCCATTGCCCACGTAGGGTGGTTCAACGCTTGCTGCGGGGTTACTGCCGAAAGTTCAGCCCGGCTCTTCCCCCTAAAAGGACCCCCGGAGGCGGTAAGAACGAGCTTGTCAACCTCTGAATGGCCATCCTGATTCTGGCTAGTAAGACCACGGTTATGGACTCCACCCGACAGCGATTGGGCAATAGCGGAGTGCTCAGAATCCACCGGAACAATCTGGCCCGGCCGCACCATAGCCGCTCGCACAAGCGAACCGCCAACCACAAGCGACTCTTTGTTAGCCAGTGCGAGCGTCGCACCACTTTGCAGAGCAGCGAGTGTAGATTCCAATCCCACGGCACCATTTATCCCATTTAGTACCGTTCCATTAGGAACAGCCTTAGCCGCACGAACTACTGCTTCAGCGCCGAAATCAACATTCGAGATGTCGGACAGCTTTTCCTTCGCAAGTGGGTTAGCTACTGCAACAAACGCAGGTTTGAACTCGTCAATCTGCCTACGCAACAGCTCTACATTAGAACCGCCACAGGCTAACGCTATGACTTCGAATTCACCAGGATGGGTCCTAATGACCTCCAAAGCCTGCGTACCGATGGAGCCCGTAGAGCCTAGTATTGATATCTGTTTCATTCTACCGACAGCAATATCTCAATAGCCCGATTCAGATAGGCGTCTACTACGCCCTCTTCATACGCTTTAGTACCGCGAGCATGCTTGAAGGTGACGCCCCTGATCTGATCGGCGGTAAGTACTTCCCCATCGTCAAAAAATGAAGCGATTCGATCTAGGAACTGATCGACCTGCTCGGCATCATAGCCCTTTCCAGAAGCAGGATGGTCAAAGCGCTCCCCCGCCGGACGCAGCAAGCGCGGGTAAAGCGTGGTAGCCCTCGAAGCTACCCGATCCAACCAGGCTTGTTGCCCGTTTACTGCCACGTGGTCGGCTCGGTCGCGTTTCACGAAGGCGGCTTCAAGTCTATCCAGAGCCCCATCTACGACCTCGGTAGCATATCCGCCACGAACCATAGAAAACCGGACTGCTCTAACCTCGGGAGAACTAAATTGCTCGGCCGGCATACCGCCCTCGTAGGCAGCCCGAGCTCTTTCAAAAAAGCTGTCTACCTCATTTTGGGTGTAGCCCTTCTTAGGCCATCTAGCTTTCGGAAAGACCTCGCTCATTGCTGCTCCTTCATTTTCTTTTCCACTGCTGTGGCCAGCTGACCGCAAGCCCCATCAATATCGGATCCGCGCGTGTCACGAATAGTTGTGGCCACACCGTTCCTTCTAAGAGTATCTACAAATTTTTGCTGGGCAGCCTTTGTCGAGGCCGTCCAGATAGAACCGGGGGTCGGATTCAATGGGATTGGGTTAACGTGAGCCCAACCGCTACCGCGAGAATTCAGTTCATCAGCGAGTAACTGCGCTCTCCAGGCATGATCATTCATGTTCTTGATAAGCGCATATTCGATGGATACGCGTCTACCAGTTACCTCGAAATATTGGTGCGCCGCATCCAGCAACTCACCTACTTTCCATCGGGAATTAATAGGAATAAGATCATCGCGCAAGTCATCATCGGGAGCGTGTAAAGAAACTGCCAGTGTTACCGGTAGGCCCTCTTTAGATAGCTTCTTAATCGCAGGGACCAACCCCACGGTAGAAACAGTAATGTTGCGAGCAGAAAGCCCGAACCCTTCCGGTGCTGGATCGATAAGACGGTGTAGCGCTCCCACGACCGTCTTGTAATTCGCCAACGGTTCTCCCATCCCCATGAAGACAACGTTGGTGAGTCTAGTTGGCCCCCCAGCAAGATCACCATCACGTGCGGCCTGACTAGCCCTGCGAACCTGATCTATTATCTCGCCAGTGGATAAATTCCTAGTAAGCCCCATCTGACCGGTGGCGCAAAATGGGCAAGCCATGCCGCAACCGGCTTGGGAAGACACACAAAGCGTTGTCCTGCTCGGATACCGCATCAGGACAGACTCAACACGGGCTCCATCAAAAAGTTCCCAAAGATGTTTCACTGTGCGACCATCGTCTGCCCTAATTGCAGCTGCCTCTTGGATAAGGCGCGGAAGCAGGAGCTCACAGATCTGGCTCCGCTGCCCGGCGGGCAAATCTGACATATCTGCCGGATTGGTAGTCAAGTGAGTGAAAAAATGCCTAGACAGCTGGTCGGCACGAAAGGCAGGCAGTCCTGCTTCCTTCAGAGCAGCCTTCCTACCAGCCAGATCGAAATCAGCTAGGTGGGTTGGTGCCTTACCGCGGCGCTTGGCTTTAAAAGAGAGAACTGGGCGAGCATCCGGGTGGGTAGCCCCCTCCGGCGCCTGATCCGTAGGCCTAACCTGTATGTTCATGTCACCAACCAAACGCAACGCGGAAGATAAAATAGCAAACTGGAGTCGCCAAAAGAATGGAATCCAACCTGTCCATAACACCTCCGTGTCCGGGCAGGAGCCATCCCATGTCTTTTAGACCGAGGTCCCGTTTTAGCAGAGATTCACCCAGATCGCCAAGTGAGCCAAATGTGGCAGCTGCAACGCCGAGCAAGATTCCCCAGAGCGGTGATGCACCCAACAACCACATGCCGACGGTTCCCGCCACTACCGCAGCTACCACCGATCCTGCGAATCCCTCCCAGGACTTCTTCGGCGAGATCTTTGGTGCCATTGGGGTCTTCCCCCACTTAACTCCTGCCGCATATCCGCCCGTATCGGAGCACACCGGCAACAGCACAGCTAACGCAACGGGCCACGTACCTTGCGGCGAAGACCCTATTAGAACAAGAAAACTTCCAAGGAATGGAACATAAGTTGTAGCGAAGACAGAGACTAAGATGTCCCGCATCGCTGACTGATCAAGTGACTCAACAGAGCGCCACAAGACCAGCGCCAACAAAGTAGCGAAATAGGCACCCATCATCCCTTCAGGGCCAATAAAGTACGCGCACACGACCATGCCCACCATGCCGACCCATAGGGGCGGCAACATTACCTCGCTATCTGATCGCGCAAATGCCCCAGCTAATTCGTAAAGCCCTAAAGCGCCAGCGAGGATGATAAGCACGGCAAGTGGGAACGGGTGCAGCAAAGAAAGCAAAAGTGCGCCAATGAGCGCAGCGCCCACACCAATCGCCGCAGGCAAATTCCTTCCGGCCTTTCCAGTAGGGGCAGCTTTTGCCCGCTCTTGGGTAGCTTTAGGCCGCAGAATGTTCTTCGCTCGTTGACGCACTTTCCCTACCTGAGACTAGATAGTCAGCAGTTCTTCTTCTTTCGCTTCCATGACTTTGTCGACCTTCTCGACATAGGTCTTGGTTAGGCCTTCGAGATCCTTTTGAGCACGCTCAACGTCGTCCTCGCCTGCGTCGCCATCTTTCTTGATCTCGTCGAGTTGATCCATGCCCTTGCGACGAATACCGCGCACCGCGATGCGGCCCTCTTCGGCCTTAGTCTTAGCAAGCTTCACGTATTCCTTGCGACGCTCCTCGGTGAGGGCAGGCAGGGTAACACGGATAATCTTGCCGTCATCAGTGGGGTTAACGCCAAGGTCGGACTCACGAATTGCCTTGATAATGGCATCCATGGCGCCCTTGTCAAATGGGTTAACAATGACGGTGCGAGCTTCAGGAATGTTGAACGAGGCAAGCTGCTGCAAAGGAGTAGGCGCCCCATAGTAATCAACCTGAATAGAATCGAACATCGAAGTGTTGGCGCGCCCCGTGCGAATGTTAGAGAACTCTTCGCGGGTAAAGGCCAACGCCTTTTTCATTCGATTTTCGCAATCGCTAAGAACTTCCTTAATCACTTGCTTGTCCCTTCGTCTGCAGTTACCAGTGTTCCAATCTTCTCACCTAATAAGGCGCGAGTTACGTTCCCTTGCCCATTCATGCCAAAAACACGCATGTTCAGACTGTTCTCGCTGCAAAGACCGAATGCAGTTGCGTCAACGACGCGAAGTCCTTCAGCCAGAGCCTCACGGTATGTTACTCGGTCGTAACGCACCGCATCTGGATTTGCCTTAGGATCATCGGTGTAAACACCATCCACGCCATTCTTTGCAACTAGTAGCTCCTGGCAGTGGGTTTCCAGAGCTCGCTGCGCGGAGACAGTGTCGGTGGAGAAATATGGCATGCCAGCGCCAGCGCCGAAAATGACTACGCGACCTTTTTCCATGTGCCTGATGGCTCGAAGCGGGATGTATGGCTCAGCGACCTGGGTCATAGCAATCGCCGACTGGACCCTGCAGGTAACTCCCGCCTGCTCTAGAAAATCCTGAAGAGCCAGGGCGTTCATCACCGTACCAAGCATGCCCATGTAATCTGCGCGCGCTCGGTCTAGGCCCTTGGTGACTAGCTCAGCACCACGGAAGAAATTTCCGCCGCCCACAACGACTGCCACTTGCACGCCCTGCGCGACGGCTTGCGCGATCTGCTTTGCAACACCGGAGACTACCTCGGAATCTAACCCTACGGCGCCTCCTCCGAACACCTCCCCAGACAACTTCAGGAGAACTCGGCGAGGTTGTTGTGCAGACATAGCTAGCCTTTCTTTGCTGTAAACATGCCGGTGGCCCCGAGCCTACCGCCCGGGGCCATCCTTTGCTGGACTTAAGCGCCTACGTGGAAGCGGACGAAGGACTTCACTTCGCCGCCTGCCTGTTCAACGATCTGACCCACCGTGTGCTTGGGATCCTTTGCGTAATCCTGATCAAGCAAGCAGTGATCCTTGTAGAAGGACTTCATACGCCCCTCAACGATCTTCGGCACAATCTTTTCGGGCTTGCCCTCGTTGATTGTGAGTTCAGTTAGAGTCTGACGTTCCTTCTCGAGATCCTCTGCGGGAACATCGGATTCAGAGAGGTAATCAGGCTGGTATGCCGCAATGTGCATTGCCACATCGTGCGCAATCTGCTCAGCAGCGTCGTCGGTACCAACTAGAACGCCAACCTGCGGGGGCAGATCCGGGTTCGAGTAGTGCATGTACTTGGTGACCTTGGGCGCTTCAACGCGGGCCATACGAGAGACCTCAATCTTCTCGCCAATTACGGCTGCAATTGCGTCTACCTTGTCCTTGACGGTTCCCTCTTCAGCCTTAGCTGCAAGCAGCTCTTCGGCGTTGGTTGCACCGGACTCGACAGCGGCTTCAAGTACCTCGTTGGCAAAATCAATGAACTTCTGATTCTTTGCCACGAAGTCGGTCTCGGAGTTTACCTCGACCATGACGCCAACCTGGCTGCCATCGACATCAGCAATGTGAGCCAACACTAGGCCAGCAGAGGCCGAGCGATCTTCACGCTTGGAGATGGACTTCAAACCCTTCAGGCGGATGATCTTCAGAGCTTCGTCGTGATCACCATTGGCCTCGTCAAGAGCCTTCTTGACATCAAGCATGCCCGCGCCAGTTTCCTCGCGCAGAGACTTGATATCTGCAGTGGTGTAGTTCTTTGCCATTTTGTTTCCCCTAATTACTTTGCGGAGGCAGCATCGGCTGCCGGGGTCTCAGACTTGGACTCTTCTCCCTTGGCAGCCGACTCCGACTCTTCAGCCTTAGCTTCTTCCTTGCCTTCGGAACCTTCCAGAATCTCGCGTTCCCAGTCGGCCAGAGGCTGGCCTTCCTCGTCCTTGTTAGAGGACTTCGAGTTAGAGCGAGCTAGAAGACCATCAGCTACTGCGTCAGCAATGACGCGAGTCAGCAATTCGACAGCGCGGATAGCGTCGTCGTTGCCAGGGATACGGTAGTCAACTTCGTCAGGATCGCAGTTGGTATCCAGGATGGCGACAACGGGGATGTTGAGCTTGCGGGCTTCAGCAACCGCGAGGTGTTCCTTCTTGGTGTCGACAATCCAAACAGCCGACGGCACCTTGGCCATGTCACGGATGCCACCAAGGGTGCGGGCGAGCTTGTCACGCTCACGACGCATCATCAGCAGTTCCTTCTTGGTGTAAGAGGAGCCAGCGACGTCGTCAAAATCGATCTGCTCAAGTTCCTTCAGGCGCTGCAGACGCTTGTTGACGGTGGAGAAATTAGTCAACATACCGCCGAGCCAACGCTGGTTGACGTAGGGCATGCCGACGCGGGTTGCCTGCTCAGCAATAGCTTCCTGAGCCTGCTTCTTGGTACCCACGAACAGCAGGGTGCCGTTGTGTAGCACGGTCTGCTTCACGAAGTCATAAGCCTCGTCAATACCGGTTAGGGTCTGCTGCAGATCGACGATGTAGATGCCGTTACGGTCAGTTAGAATGAACGGCTTCATCTTCGGGTTCCAGCGACGAGTCTGGTGCCCGAAGTGAACGCCAGCTTCAAGCAGCTGGCTCATGGTTACTACTGCCATGATAATTCCTCTCTGACGCGCCAAAGCGCGCGGGGCCTTTGCCCCTAGTTTCGGTTACGTTTCAACGGTTCCTGGTGCAACGAACGCCAACACCCCGAAGGGACCGCTGTCGGCGCACCGGCAAAAGCCGAAAATTGCACGCGAAGTCACCCACCTACGGTGAGTGCTATGAAGCAGTTTAGCTGAGCAAGTGAGTACTTCCAAGCCCGCGGCCGTGAATTTCGCCTCCGCTTTCTTCTATAGCGGTTTTAGCCTTATGGGTCCGAAGAGAAATTGAAGAGGGTTTATATACCGATCTCGTCCCACCAGAGCTCCCCAATGCAATGCGTCATGATGCCCTGGCATAAGCGTTCCTATAAATTGTCCTTTCTTAACGCTTTGGCCCTTTTTCAGATCCGATCGCACAGGTTCATACGTTGTGCGAAGGTGCTCTGAATGCTTTATTGAGATCACATATTTCCCGGCAATGTTGCCAGAAAAATAGACGGTTCCTGCCGCCGGCGCAAAGATTTTCCTGCCGCATGCCAAATCAACTCCCCTGTGCCCTGCAAGCCACTTCTTTGCTGGCGGAGCAAAACTGCGGACTACCCGGGACTTATATCCGCATGGCCACAGAAAACGATAGTGTGGAACGGCACTGCTTGTGGGGCAACGGCTCAGAGCGAAAACTAGACAGGTACATACACAAAATAACTTCTTCATAGTCTTAACTGAAGAATAATTATCCTCTGATTGAGGGGCTGAAAACCACTAACTGTGGATCGTAAACTGTGGATGCTTAGGCTCGGGGATGTGCCTGCAAAAATGCGGCTCTAAGACGAGCATCATCAATATGCGTGTATCTTTGAGTAGTTTGCATTGAGGAGTGCCCAAGCAGTTCTTGGACGGCTCTAAGATCGGCTCCCCCCGCCAATAGCGAAGTTGCCGCAGAGTGCCGCAGTCCATGTGGCCCGACGTCCGCTAGCCCCGCGAGCGCGCTTATTTTCGTGACCGCTCGCCGTACTGCTCGGTCCGAGAGACGAATTCCTCTATTAGATATGAATAGGGCTTTCGTATTCTGCTTCGATTTGCCAAGCAGCCTGTCTCGGTTCTGCCGCAGATAACAGCGGAGCGCATTCCTTGCTGGTATGCCAAAGGGTACTGTGCGTTCCTTTGCGCCCTTGCCGAATACCCGGATAACGAGTTCGTCCATGTTGAGATCTGGTAGATCTAGTCCTACCAACTCTGAGACTCTAATGCCGGTGGCATATAGCAGTTCTAATGCGGCCCAATCACGGATAGAGGCAGGATCATCGCCAACCTTCTTTGCTACCGCAAGGAATAAATCTGCCTGTTCTGAGGTATATAGCCCGGGGAAAGTTTTCTGTAGTTTCGGCGATTTCAGTCTTGCGGCAGGGTTATCTGAGATAATCCCCCTGCCCTTAGCCCAGGCACAAAAAGAGCGTAGAGCCGCTGCCCTGCGCGCAAGTGAAGCACGGGCACTGCCATGCTCAGCATAATTTGCCAACCAATCTCGTAAGTTTTGTAAAGACAGATCCTCTGGCCTAAGCGACTGGTTACCGTCCTTATCTACAAACGCGAAGTAATCCCTTACGTCGCCTGTATAGGCTCGCACGGTGTTCTGACTCATAGAGCGAGCCGAACGCAAATAATCGGCATATGCCGTCAGAGTTTCTTCTACTTCCACTATGGGCAAATTCTACTGCATGCGCCTATAGGATTTCCCATTACGACTAATGCGGCCAGCCATCTCCAGTGTTCCGAGGGCAGCGCTTACCTCAATTGGAGGGATCCCGGATACAACCACCAGCTTTTCGCAGGTTGTAGAACCTAC
The DNA here is from genome assembly GCF_030217145.1 of Winkia sp. UMB3158. NCBI lineage: Bacteria > Bacillati > Actinomycetota > Actinomycetes > Actinomycetales > Actinomycetaceae > Winkia > Winkia sp. UMB3158. Next base: position 37,592 of record NZ_JASONH010000008.1, read on the forward strand.
CTTCGGAAAAGCATCCAGAACTCTGGATTCTCGTTCGTCAAGATCGTCAAGAAGACTGCCACATGATGGAGGACGCGACAGGCTCTCCCGTTCTCCCAGTATTTCCATAATGTCGTTCTGATCGGTGATACAGGTTGCGCCCTCCTGGAGCAACCTATTAGTACCTTTAGACATCTCGGAAGTAATGGGCCCAGGAACGGCCCCCAGTTCTCTGCCTAGCTCAAGGGCATGGCGAGCAGTATTTAGGGCTCCTGAACGAGACGCTGCTTCGATGACGACAGTTAGTGGGCACAGAGCAGCAATAAGACGGTTTCTGTCTAGAAAGCGCCATCGCGATGGCCGTCGTCCTGGTGCGATTTGCGAGATTATTCCTCCGTTTACCTTTATCTGTTCGAACATCTGAGAGTTCATCTGCGGGTATAGCCGATCTAGTCCTCCAGCTTGCACTGTAAGCGTGTTTCCTGCTGCAGAAAGAGCCCCTCTATGTACTGCGGCATCGATGCCGTATGCCCCTCCAGAGATCGTAGTTACTCCTTTTGCTGACAGTGAGTGTGAAAGTTGAGCCGCTACTTCGTCTCCGTACCGGGTAGATGCTCGGGCACCCACAAGTGCAGCAGAAGCATCTAGTCCTCGGAGAATCTCCTCGTTTCCTATAAACCAGAGGCCGAAGGGGGCCTGTTCTACCAACCGTCTGCCGGTTAGAGGCCATTCTGGGTCGGAAGGAATTAGGAACCTATGCCCCTGAGTTCCCCATCTAGCCAAGAGCCCCGCAACCTCGCTTGGATTTAGCCGGGCCCGCCAGGCCTCTGCCCGCTGCGAAACGAGCTTTCCCATCTTCCCCGAAATTGGCGGAACCTTCTGACTAGAGAGCAACCATTCATATGACTGCACTACACCAACCTCGGTTGCGAAGGAGAGCGCTACCGTATCCGCTGGTTCACTAACCAATGCCCAACCTAGCCTTGCCTCGCGCTCATCCATTTTGTCCTCCGTTCCTGGTGCGTAGTATGAAGGCCTTGGCTATGTCGTCGGCCTCCAAATTGTCACGCCCCGCCAGATCTGCAAGAGTTCGCGCTACTCGCAGAATTCGGTCCTTTCCACGCATCGTTATGACCGACTGCTCAACTAATTCATCAAGTTTTAGATTCTGCTTTGCACTCACAAACTTCCTTAGCACCGGTCCCTTCAGGAAAGCGTTTAGGCAGCCACTACGCTCGCGCTGTACCTGCCTTGCCGCTTCGATCCGGGGGCGGATACTAGCGGAAGACTCTGGTGCCGGCCCTGCAAGAGTGCCAGGTTTTGGTGGAGCCATATCAACATGAATGTCCATTCGGTCTAGCAGCGGACCAGAAAGTCTAGTTAGATATCTTCGGCGTTGATAGGGAGTACATACACACCTACCAGAAGTATCTCCGGCATACCCGCAGGGGCAGGGATTAGCAGCCATTATCAACTGGAACTTTGCCGGAAGGGTAACTGCCCCAAGACTGCGATGAATAGTAAGCGATCCTGATTCAATTGGCTGTCGCAAGGCGTCTAATACCGACGGGGCAAATTCGGGTGCCTCATCCAAAAACAGCACCCCATTGTGAGCAAGAGAGATAGCGCCTGGACGCGCAAGACCACTGCCACCTCCAATCATTGCCGCCATAGATGCATTGTGATGGGGCGCGATGAAAGGAGGCGCGTATATCAACCCTTCACTAGGATCCAACGTGCCAGCTACCGAATGAATAGCCGTTGTCTCGATTGCTTCTTTTTCCGACAATGGTGGCATTATCGTTGGCAACCGTTTCGCCAACATAGTCTTGCCAGATCCCGGAGTGCCGAGAAAGAAGATATTGTGTCCTCCGGCAGCGGCGACCTCTAGAGCCAATCGCCCTTCAAATTGGCCATACACCTCGGCCATGTCTATCGCATCTAAGCTAGTTTTTGCAGGCATGGCTAAAGGTTCAGAATCGGGATATACGACTTCGCGAGCCGGTTCAATTCCGAGGTGATTAGCTAGATCCCCAAAGTTGCGCACCCCAATTGGCCGAGCTCCGGGTACTAAAGAGGCCTCTTCCAGATTCTGGATTGGGACCACTACCCTCGGTTTACCTTGTTCTACCGCCGCAATCACTCCAGGGAGAACGCCAGTTACTGGATGTATAGTTCCATCCAAACCGCATTCACCTAGATACACACACTCACGCGCAATATTTCTGCACTTTGCACTTGCAGTTGCAATAGCAGCCACCGCAATCGCTAGATCGAAACCAGTTCCTGCCTTCTTTAAAGATGCCGGTGCTAAATTTACAGTCAGATGCCCACTCGGAAATGGTAAAGCTCCACTTGAGATAGCCGCCCCCACCCTGTGAGAGGCCTCCCGCAAAGCAGAATCGGGCAAACCTATAACTGTAAAGCCTGGTAGCGAACGTGCCCTCTTCGCCTCAACCCTAACTACATGACCAGTAGCTCCTAAGACTACGACTGACCAGGTGTGCGTGTAATTGCTCATTGCACGCCCCGTATGTAGGTAACCCTCGGAGGAATGACGCAGTCTATTCCAACCACATCAATCCGCATCAGCGTTGGACCATGGCGGCGAATCCATTCTGAAGCAAGCGCTCGCAGATGTACCATCTTTTTGTGATCAACGGCCTCGACGGGGGCTCCGGCAACACGAGATCGACGAGTCTTTACCTCGCAAATAACAGTTGTTCCCGCAGCCGGATCGAACGCAACAATATCGGCCTCCAAGTGCCCCGCGCGCCAGTTGCGTTCCAATATGACTAAGCCCGCATCAGTGAGGACCTTGCAAGCTAGGGATTCCCCCGCATTTCCAATTTCACCGCTCATACCTCGAGTCTGGCCACCGCAGCCAGCTCTTGCATCCAAGAGACGCCACAGCTGTGGAAAGTGGGGGCGTTATTTTCTGTGGATACTTATAAGTTGAGTTCAGGTTTATTCAGCTCTTCTACATTCACATCTTTATAAGTAATGACACGAACGGATTTTACGAATCTTGACGTCCTGTAGATATCCCAAACCCAAGCATCTGTCAGAGTTAGCTCAAAAAAAACGTCAGTTCCCGCGGTGCGCGCTTGTACGTCCACTCCATTAGCCAAGTAAAAGCGACGTTCAGTCTCGACGACATACGAGAAAAGGCCCACAACATCGCGATATTCGCGAAAAAGCTCTAGCTCTAAATTGTTCTCGTAGCTCTCTAGGTCTTCAGCACTCACGCAAGGATTATTTCAGATGATCTTCCGAAATTCCTGGAAGATGCCAGGAGCGTCTATGGAACGAAGAGACGCCCAGTTCTGCCAGACCAGCCTTATGGGCAGCTGAGGCGTATCCCTTATTCGATGCCCAGCTATAACCAGGGTCAGGCAATGATTCCATATACCGGTCACGGTCAACTTTTATTAGCACCGAAGCAGCAGCGACAGCGCAACAGTTAGCATCCGCTTTGACCTGGGTAATGACCGGCGGCACCTCTGGCAGCGACGTATCTAAGTCAGGATGGTCGACGGGCGTAAGCAGGTCGGGAGAAGGTATAGAAAGCCAGTTGTGGGACCCATCCAAAAGCACTACATCCGCCTTCGACACCTTCGCCAAGGCCCGCCGCCCAGCTAAGCGCAGTGCGGCAACGATTCCCCACCGGTCAATCTCGGAATTCGAAGCATAGCCCAGCCCATACTCGACAGCCCAGCTCGTTATTGCGTTAACAAGGCCGGCGCGCGCTTTAGGGCGAAGCATCTTTGAATCAGCAAGTCCCTCGGGGACAGGTCCCATGAGCTCTTTCACTAGGACACATCCGACGCCAACCGGACCTGCTATGGCCCCGCGGCCGACCTCGTCCATAGCCGCAACAGTCCCGTACTTCTTAGCGAGGGCGACCTCGGTAGTCCGATCTGGCTGGATCATTTCACCGACTCGAACACATCTTGCGCCCCCAAGGACCCCCACCGACCTACTGGCCACATGATCCTCTTAGCGGGACCTACGATGTCTTCTTGCGCAATAGCCCCCGACAGTGGACCTGACATATGCAGTCTGGAATCTCCAGAGTTATCGCGGTTGTCACCCATCATCCAGTAGGAATTTGCAGGGACTTTCACATCAAATGAAAGCAAGGACGGATGTGAACCGGGCTTTAGATAGGGTTCAGTTATTGCCTTGCCGTTGACAGTAATCTTCCCGTCTGCAGTACAACACTTAACCCGGTCACCGCCTATGCCAATGACTCGCTTTATCAGGTACTGCTTAGGCTCCTCGTTCTTACCTACTGCTTTGAAAGCAAGCCGGCGGAGCTGATCTGAAAAAGACTCCGGAACATCCTGACCGTTTAGCCACCCCTGCGAATCTTCGAAAACAGCAACATCGCCTCGTTTTAGCTCTTTGTTGATCTTTGTAACCAACACCTGATCGCCTATTAGCAATGTGTTTTCCATGGACGAGGACGGGATCCGAAATGGCTGCGCAACAAAGGTATTTAGCCCCACCGAGAGCAGAATCGCCACCACCACGATTAGAAGAAACTCTTTTACCGAAGAAAGAAACGGGTGCTTCGGCTTGGCAGCAGCTGCTTCTTCACCCTCAATGTGCTTACCCATGGTGTCCTTTCAAAAGTTTTATGCGTTCATCTTAGCTGGCATCCCTACGGAGGGCATTTATAATGCCTCTACGAGCGCAAAGCTCTCTTTTTCTTCTCGATTTCCATAAGCTGACTGAATACCTCAGAATAGCTAGGATCATTCGGTTTCAGTCTTCCGAGCTGAGATCGAAGCACTCCAGCGCTACGGGTCAGCGACATGCCAACGAGTGCTTTTACGATCCCCTGCACGTAGGAACGCATTCTGCCCGGATCATCTTGCGCTAGCGGAGTTACTGCTAACTGCCGCACTAGCGGGGCTATGAATTCCCCGCCCTCTTCAAGAACGGATTCGAGCCATTTAGTTTGCGCTGCCCGCTGTCCCGCCTCATCAGAAGGTGGGGTGAGAGATGAAGCCTTCGCAAAGGCCGCCAGCCCTCCAGCGGCCCGGATGGCATCGTGAATCGCCTTGTGAGAAGGAGCCAAAAAAGCCTCTCCATCCAATTGGTCGAAGCCGGCGCCAATAGCATCCGCAGGTCGTTGCAATACAACCTCCAGGCACTGCCTTTCTAGCCTGGTAACCGGGTCAGCAGGAGGCACTGCCGGTGGCGCCGCCGGCCTACCAGCACCAGCCATCTGCACTCCCGGACGATTCGCGGGGCGATAAGACGACGAATGCCTCACAGCCTGCATTACTTCCGCCGAGTCCATTCCTAGCCAGCCAGATAGCTCACGCGCATACTCCCGTCTTAGAGCCCGATCCTTTATCTGGGAAACAACGGGGGCCGCAGCCCGCAACCCGGCTACCCGCCCCTCTGCCGTATTCAAATCCAACGAGGCAAGTACCGACCGGATCACAAAGGCAAACAGCGGTTCGCGCGACTCCACTAGGGCCCTAACTGCTTGGTCGCCCTTGGCCATCCTCAAATCACATGGATCTAGCCCATTCGGCTCGACGGCAACGAACGTTTGCGAGGCAAAGTTCTGATCTTCGCGGAATGCGCGCAACGCGGCCTTCTGCCCAGCAGCATCCCCATCGAAGGTAAAGACCACTTCCCCGCCGCGAGCCTTCCCCGAAGAAAGAATCACTCCTGCAGCCGGATCAGCCGAGTCGCCTATAAGGCGACGCGCGATACGCACATGCTCAGACCCAAAAGCCGTACCGCAAGTTGCTACTGCCTGCTCTACACCCGCCAAGTGCGCGGCCATCACATCCGTGTACCCCTCAACCACAACCAACTTGCGCGAAGCAGCAATCTGCTTTTTTGCAAGATCGATGCCGTAGAGAACCTGAGATTTCTTGTAGACCGCCGTTTCAGGAGTGTTCAGGTACTTCGGCCCCTTGTCGTCGTCCCCTAGACGACGTGCCCCAAAGCCCACCGTGGCCCCGGTCAAATCCCGAATAGGCCAGATCAAGCGGCCACGAAACCGGTCATAGAGCCCGCGCGAGCCTTGCGAAGCAAGTCCCGATGCTTGAATCTGGGCTTCTGTAAACCCATTCGAGCGGAGCACTCGAAGTAGCTCATCCCAAGAGGCGGGGGCATAGCCCACCCCAAAATGGGCAGCCACCTCTGGACCGAAGCCACGCGATGCCAAAAAATTGCGTCCGACCCTAGCCTGCTTCGTAGAAAGCTGAGAGACGAAGAATTCTTCAGCCACCCGGTTGGCGTCCAATATCCGCGAGCGCATCGACGTTTCTTCGCGCGAAGGCCCTGAGGCGCCGTCCTCGTAATGGAGAGTTATGCCTGCTTTTGCGGCTAGGTATTCGACGGCCTCGGTAAAAGAAATGTGGTTGATGTTCTGAACAAACGAGATTACGTCACCGCCCTCGCCACATCCGAAACAGTGCCACAGACCCATCTGAGGGCGAACGTGGAAGGAAGGGGTACGTTCGTCGTGGAACGGACAGAGTCCCTTCATTGAGTCAATTCCGGCGGGGCGTAAAGTTACATGGTCGGAGACGACCTCGTCGATGCGGGTGGCCTCGCGCACCGCATCTATATCCTCACGTTTGATTAATCCTGCCACGAGTCTCAGTCTACGGTGTTTCGGCTCTTAGATGACACAGGCATTAGATACCAGAGAGCATTCCGCAGATGCGACCATGCCATTGGTAAGCAGATATGTCTGTCAAAGAAGCTACCTGATCTATTACCACTCGCAGTTTTTCTGCATCGGTATTGCAAGCGCGCCAAGAGTTAGCGAAGGGTACCTCAAGAAGCTCAGGACCGCCCTCGTAAAGCGCATCGACCAGATCAAAGAGTGTTGTGCGCTGGTCAAGGTATACCGGTTCCATTTCGCGAGGAGCCATTACGTAGTAGACCGCAATTCCTTTCAGCACCAGAATCTCAGCCAAGGTTTGTTCAGGGATCACCAGATCCGTGTCATAGCGGGTTAGGGGCCCATCTCCTGCTGCCAACCTGGTTGCGTCGTGGGCTGCCCCGCAAAAACGCCCGATAAGTTCCGAGGTAAGATCCTTCAAAGCTGCCTCTGCGCTGTATGTCCAGTCGAATTCCCGCAGCCAGAAGTCGGTCCTCATCAGCCTGTCGAGGGCATCGGCTAGCTCATCAACCTGGATCTTGTCTCCGTACCACTGCCGAGTGCAGTCGAATATTTTTTCCTGCACCTGTTCGCATGCCAGTTCCGGAAGCTTAGCCTTGCCCATTGCGATCGCGTCCTCAACGTCGTGAACAGAGTAGGCAATGTCGTCCGATAGATCCATGATCTGGGCTTCTATACACCGGCGTCCCTCTGGCGCGCCCTCTCGAGCCCAGGCGAAGTAGTGCGCATCATCCTGATAGACGCAGTACTTACGCAGGGATTTTTCTTGGTTAGTCCCCTGGCCTTTCAGCCACGGATACTTCAGCACTGCGTCAAGGCAGGCGCGAGTCAGATTTACTCCTGCCGGGTTTCCCTCACTATCGGCTACCTTCGGCTCGAGCCGGGTCAGAATGCGAAATGTTTGCGCATTGCCCTCAAATCCGCCGCATTCAGTGGCAACCTGATCGAGAGCGCGTTCCCCATTGTGCCCAAAGGGTGGGTGCCCTATGTCATGAGACAAGCAGGCAGCATCGACAATGTCAGGGTCGCACCCCAGTTCTCTGCCGAGGGTTCGGCCCACCTGGGCTACTTCCAAAGAATGTGTCAGACGGTTGCGAGCAAAGTCCGAATTAACCGGCCCCATTACCTGCGTTTTGGCAGAGAGGCGGCGGAGCGCGGAAGAGTGCAGGATGCGCGCTCGGTCCCGTTCGAATTCGGTTCTGCGCTGGGATTTAGGGGCCTCTGGTACGTACCGTAGGCGATCATCTTGGCTGTAAGCGGTAAAAGCGGGTGGGAAAGTAGCTGCCTCGTATTCGTCCTTCACGAGGTCAGTGTATCGGCTGAAGTCATTTTTTCAGTTCTGCCAGGCCTATTTGTCCGCTCATGGGAGAGTCCGGTTTCTTTTTCTGGTGCGTCGGGTCACAATAGTAAGGTGAGTATTCCGTTTTCATTGCCGGGTACAGTTTGTACCCACCGCATCCATCCCCCTACCCGGGGAAGGCAGCCGTGGTGGCGCAACGGACTCATCTACGACTTCCGTGGATTCTGCAATGCAGCAGGTGTCCGCGCTGCAATTGAGCATCTCCCCTGGGTAGCCAAATTAGGGGTTGATGCTGTCGAGATTCGTCCATCTTTCGTGAGGATAGACAAGGACCCCTGTGTAAAGGACTTCATTGCGGCAGCACACAGGGCGAAGTTGAAGGTGGTAGTGCGCGTTTCGGGCAACATTCACACCCATGAACCGGTTGCGCCCGACAATCCCGCCTGCGCCCTCGGATACGAGGCTCCCGACCCTGTAAGGCATCTAGCTGCAGCCCTAGAGTCCGGAGCAGACGGCATCGATCTTGGGATGCTAGCTAACGATTCCTCCGCTCCCGAGCTCTTTAGCTGGTATAGCGAATACATGCAAAATGCCCGCTCGGAGGTAGGCATCTACATTCCTGAGGACGGTCTGCTTGCAGCCAGTGCCACCACGAACACGCAGGAAGGCCTACAGGGCCTTCTGACTGCCGACTACCTCGACCAGGTCCGCGACGACGGCCTCATCCGAGTTGAGTTCGAGGCCATCGACTTCTTATCGACAATCGTCACAACTATCCGCGAGCACAATACATCCGGCTCAGGTTTAGCGTGGTCTACCACCCCACCATCGACAGAACGGTGGAAACTTGGAGTATTCGACGACTTAGCTTGGTATAAGCCAGAACACGAAAAGATCTCGGAGCGCATACGCGCCGTCACTTCTTTAGTGCTAGCCCTGCCCGGATGCGTTTATTTACGCTCGGGGGAAGAAACGGCGAAGCCGGAGCTAATTACCCCGGGTTTTGCCCCCGAAGAGGGCGAGCATTCGACAGAGCTCATTGCCGCAACTACAGCCGAATGCGCCAGGCAAGCAGCCGATTCCTCGTCCGCATATTCGACGATGGTGCAGGCTACCTCTTTGCGCGCAAAGTATGGACTTGGGGAATCATCCTGGTCCTGGGTAGAGGCGGAGGCATACCCGCGCAATCAGGTACTGGTTGGTACCTCAGGATCGCTAATTACGGTCTTCAACACGTCTAATACCACGCAATACATTCCTCAATCAATGAAGCGAGTACACGTTTCTTCGCCCTCGGGCGTAGAAGCCATTCCTTCAATTGATCCGGGTACCTGCGCCTGGTTCAGCCCGATGAAGGCTTAGCCCCCGTCGGCCACCCGTGCCTCGGCAGCAGCCACCATTTCGAGCTGCCCGGCAGACAATTCCCTGGACGAGAGCCACCCTTCCGGCAGATGGGGCTGCCTAGGCCTACCTTTCCTGCCCCTGGCGCCCTTCGCAGCAGCTGGGTACGGCTGATCCAGATCTAGTTCGCCAAGAAGGTCCTCCAGTTCGGCTACGCTTCCCACGAGATTGAGCTTGCGACGTTCTTCCCCACCAACAGCAAAACCGCGCAAATACCATCCAACATGCTTCCGCATCTCGCGCATTGCTCGGTCTTCGTTGTGATTCCATTCCACCATTAGCTGCGCATGCTTTAGCAGAGTCTGCGCTACCTGTTCCAGGGAAAGAGCTAGCCGTTTTTTGCTTCCGGAAAGACAATAGGCGATATCGGCGAATATCCACGGTCGGCCCTGGGCTCCCCGCCCGACTACGACGCCGTCGCAGCCAGTTTGAGTCATCATCTGCAGAGCATCGTCACCGCTGAAAACGTCGCCATTGCCGAACACGGGTATGTCCATCGCGCTCTTTAGCTTAGCGATCATGTCCCAGTGGGCACTGCCCGAATAGTATTCAGCGGTAGATCGTGCATGTAGTGTTACCGAGGCACAGCCGGCATCTTGGGCTATCTTTGCAGCATCAAAGATGGTCTGGTGGTCGGCATCTATCCCGGTGCGCATCTTTACGGTTAGGGGGATCCTATCCGGCCCCGCCTCTTTATCTAAAGCCTTACGAGTGCGCTGCAGAATATCCTGCAGTAGACCTAGCTTCCACGGGAGGGCACTCCCGCCGCCCTTCCGAGTAACCTTAGGTACCGGGCAACCAAAGTTCAGATCAATATGCTCAGCCGCCCCCATTGCCACTGCGCGCGCGGCAGCAGCCGCGGTGGTGACAGGGTCCACCCCATAAAACTGGACTGACCTGACCGGATCGGTGGGATCAGGGGTGATCATGTCCAAGGTACGGGAGTTTCCCTCGACCAGCGCTCGAGCAGTAATCATTTCGGTGACATATAGCCCAGCTGGGGCCCAGTCCGGCCGGGCAGTCAGATCCTGCCCCATGTCATGCAGAGCTTCCTCCGCGAAATTACGGCACAGTCGCCGAAACGGCACGTCGGTAACGCCCGCCATCGGGGCCAACATCATTGGTACCCCGAGGGCGAGCGGACCGATCCTAACTGAACTTAGCAAATCCCGATTTTGTCGAGCAGGTAGTTCTTCACCTGGTCGATCGCTATGCGGTCTTGGGCCATGGTGTCACGGTCACGCACGGTGACCTGCCCATCTTCGAGCGAGTCGAAATCGTAGGTGATGCAGTACGGCGTACCAATCTCGTCCTGCCTGCGGTACCGGCGTCCGACGGCACCTGCATCGTCAAAGTCCACGTTCCAAATGGTGCGCAGTTCCTTGGCGAGGGCGCGAGCAGGCTCCCCCAGCTGTGGCTTGCGAGACAGCGGAAGAACTGCTGCCTTGACGGGAGCCAGGCGCGGGTCAAGACGCAGCACGGTGCGCTTATCTACGCCGCCCTTAGTGTTAGGAGCTTCGTCCTCGGTGTAAGCCTCAACGAGGAATGCCATGAGAGAACGGGTCAGTCCTGCTGACGGCTCGATTACGTACGGTGTCCACCGCTCGTTGTTAGCCTGGTCGTAGTAGTCGAGTTTCGTACCTGAAGCCTTCGCGTGGGTAGACAGGTCATAGTCAGTACGGTTTGCGATACCTTCCAGTTCGCCCCACTTCGAGTTCTGGAATCCGAATGCGAACTCGATATCTACAGTGCGCTTGGAGTAGTGAGAAAGCTTTTCCTTCGGGTGCTCGTACAGGCGCAGGTTCTCTTTAGAGATGCCGAGGTCGGTGTACCAGGACATGCGCTCGTCGATCCAGTACTGGTGCCATTCTTCGTCAGTTCCCGGGGCCACAAAGAATTCCAGTTCCATCTGTTCGAATTCGCGGGTGCGGAAGATGAAGTTACCGGGGGTAATCTCGTTTCGGAAGGACTTTCCGATCTGGGCGATGCCGAACGGGGGCTTCTTACGGGCAGAAGACATGACATTCGCGAAGTTTACAAAGATCCCCTGTGCCGTTTCGGGGCGTAGGTAGTGCAGGCCGGATTCGTCGTCGACCGGGCCCAGGTAAGTCTTAAGTAGGCCCGAAAATGCTTTCGGCTCAGTCCATTTGCCGCGGTTGCCGCAGTTCGGGCAAGCTAGGGCGGAAATGTCTACCTCGTCTTCGCTGATGCCCTTCTTCTCGGCGTATTCTTCGATGAGCTGATCTTCGCGGAGCCTCTTATGACAAGCCTGGCATTCAATTAGCGGATCGGTAAATGCCTTGACATGCCCAGAAGCTTCCCAGACCTGCCGCGGCAGGATTACAGAGGAGTCGAGGCCGGCAACGTCGTCACGGCCGCGAACAATACGGCCCCACCAGGCCTTCTTGATGTTTTCTTTTAGCTCTACCCCGAGCGGACCGTAGTCCCAGGCGGAGCGGGTGCCGCCGTATATTTCACCGCACGGGAAGACGAACCCGCGTCGTTTCGCTAAAGAGATTACTGAATCTAGGCGAGATGCCACGTTGACTCCTTCAATGTTGGCGCACCTGGCTGGTGCGTGAACCTGAAAACCAGTCTACCCACAACGGGTATCTCAGCCTAAACCGGTATTACCCCTTTACCGAGCCGGCGGTCAGTCCGGAGACAATGTACCTTTGTAGGAACAGGAACAATAGCAGCACGGGTACCGCTGCCACTACAGCGCCTGCAGCGAACTGTCCCCACGGCGCATTGCGTTCGTCAGCTGCCCACTGGAACAACCCCACAGCCAGAGTTAGTTTCGATTCGTCTTGCAGTACTACCTGTGCGATAACGAAATCACCAAAAGTAGAGACGAACGACAGCAAGCCCACCACTGCTAGAACTGGGGTTACCAACCGCATGATGATGCCCCAGAAGATCTGGGCATGAGAAGCTCCATCGATGCGCGCGGCCTCGTCCAAAGACTTCGGAATAGTGTTGAAAAAGCCGTACATCAAGAATGTATTGCCGCCCAAGGCGCCGCCCAAATACACACAGATCAGCGTCAGTAGCGAGTTGAGCCCCAAAGAGGGAAATACCTCGCCTATTGCCAATAGCAGCAGGTAGATTGCAACGAAAGCCAGCATCTGTGGGAACATCTGCACCAGTAGCAGGAATGTGAGCGTTGCCCGCCGCCCTCGGAAACGGAACCGAGAGAACGCATATGCCGCGCAAGCACCCATGATTACCGCGCCGATAGCGGTAACCCCAGAAACTAGCAGCGAGTTGAGCGCCCAAGTCCAAAACTTTGTTTTTCCTAATGCGGCGAAGTTTGCCAGAGAGAACGACGCGAATAGGTTATTAGAACCGGTAAGCGTCGCATTTTCCTGCAGCGCGGTGGAAAGCACATATAGCAGCGGCAACAAGCAGTAAACGATTACCGCCAGTGCCAGCAGATGCTTCCATCCAACCTGCTTCATCCGGTTGCCGAATCCCTTCTTGCGGCGGGACGGGAGGGTGGTACTCATTTAGATTTCCTCCAAAGTCTTGGTGCGCCTAAAGGAGATCCAGGCGATCAGTCCAACAATTATGAAGATGACTAGGGACATGGCAGAAGCCAAGCCGTAGTTCTTTGCCCCCGAGTCGAAGGCGATCGTGTAAACGAAAGAGATGAGGATGTCGGTCTCGCCCACCCCGAGCGGGTTGCCCGGATACTGGGGCCCTCCCCCGGTAAGCATGTAGATGAGGGCGAAGTTGTTGAAGTTGAAGGCAAAAGACGAGATCAACAATGGGGTGGTTGCCACCAGTACCAGAGGCAAGGTAATAGAACGCAGCTTGCGCCACCACCCGGCACCATCAATAGTTGCCGCCTCCATTACGTCGTCAGGCAGCGCCTGCAATGCTCCGGTGCAAACCAAGAACATGTAGGGGAAACCCAACCAGAGGTTTACACCTAGAATCGCTATCTTCGCCAGGGTTCCGTCTGAAAGCCAGGGAATCTCTGCTCCCTGCAGCAAAACGGTGTTTATGAAGCCAAACTTCTGATTCAGCATGCCCTTCCAGACGAGCGCAGCTAAAAAGCCCGGGAACGCGTAGGGCAAGATGAACAGGGATCGATAGATCTTCCGCCCGCGCACTCGTTTGTCGTTGAAGATGAGTGCCAGCAGTAGGCCGAACGCGAAAGTCGAGGCTACAGAGACGATCGCAAAGACAAACGTCCATATCAATGACTTGAAGAAGGGAACCCCTATGTCGGTTCCTGACACCATTTGTTTGAAATTATTGGCTCCAACAGCTACTCGCCAGCCCGGCGAAAGAGCCGTGCCGTCAGCGGCGGTAAAAGCCCCGTCATCGGTGGCCTTGTAAACCTTGCCCGTCTGCGTGTCGGTCATAGTCTGTTTGCCAGCATCGTATTTCATGCTGGAGCGCGATAGATAGGCATGCTCGCCATCTTCAGTGCGCCAAGCTGCACCGTCTGCAGCTGGCAGTCGCATCTGCGTTATTTGCATTTGGTTGTCTACTACATCTGCAAAATCGGCGACTTTCCAATCTGGCACCGAGACAATCTGGCCGTCTTTGACCTTGGCCCCGGGGGCTGGTTCCAGCGCCTTGCCATCCTCGCCTACGTACACCTTGCCGTCTTTGACAACTGCAAGGCCCGTCTTCGATATCGATGTCACAACCTTTGCGGGTACTACCGGCCCCACGCGCGTCTCATACTTCGCGGTAATGGCAGCAACGGCGTCCTCTTTGGTTGAATTATGCCCGCTGCCGTAGTTGGTAAAGGCGATGTAGCCGGTATAGATCATGACGAATAGCTGGAATACCAGCAGAAAGACCATTCCGGGAATCAAGTATTTTCCGGGTAAGAATCGCTTCGAAAAATACACTACGTCAATAATGATCAAGGAGATGAGGACGGCGACGAACACAATCGTCGAGCCCGCCATCCAACATGCAAACAGGCAGTACAGCCCGAAAGCATTGACCGCTGCCATGAGCAGGAGCTTAATAAGCCAGCCGCCTGATAGACGTGTCGAAGATGCCTGCATCATTTAGCTCCGATCTCGTTTACAATGTTGGCGTTCATGCGATCCCACCCCTTGGTAGGATCCTGTTTTCCAGTGAGAATGTTTAGTTCCGTTCCACCCCAGAACTTCCAGACGGAGCCCATCTGGGGCAGCGCCGGCATCGGCGACGCGCCTTCTCCGGCTGTGAGGAAACCTCTAAGGACCGGATCTTTCATGCTGGCAGCGATCTTGGTTTGTGCCGGCACGCGAGGATCAAGTTTGAATAGCAGCTTCTGGCCCCTCTCGGAGGCTACATAGTCGAAAAATTTCCGCACCAGTACCGGATTAGAAGTCTTGTTAGAGGCGAAGAATACCTGCACGCCCAAGAACGGAGAAGCTTTCTTGCCTCCTGCCGACGGGATGGGCAGGACGCTGATGTGTCTGCCGGCTTCTTCGTAGGCACTGGTATTCCAAGGTCCAGTGATTTGGAAAGCGACTTTGCCATCCATGAAAAGCTGCTTTGATTTGTCGCCAGTAATGTGCGCATCAATGGAACCATTCTTTCCCTGCTGGGCAAGCCAATTGGCAAAGTTCTTTCCCTCTTTGCCCGCCATCCCCAGATCTGTGGTGTAGCCGAACTTGTCCGATTTGAATACCGGCGCACCGAAAGAAGTCTGGAAGGGATACATGTGATAGGGGTCGCCCAGCTCAGGATCCTGATCGATGACGAACGGGTACTCCGCCCCACTTTGCCGACCCGCGTCGATCATCTCGGTAAAGGTCTTCGGCTCCGCCTTAGTTAGATCATCGTTGCGAACCAGGCCCAGGTTCTCTGTTGCATAGGGAACTCCGTAGATTTTCCCGTCGTAGGTAACCGCCTTAATGGCCTCTTTACGGAATCTTTCGGTGGGAATGTCTACCGGATTTACCACACCGTTTTGAACTAGTTTGCCGAGTCCGTCGTGGGCGGTAACAATCAAGTCAGGCCCCTTGCCCGAGGGAACTTGTTGGACGAAATCATCGGTAACAGCATCACCCTTGCGCACCACAACATTGATCTTGATATGGTCTTGTTTCTCAAAATCCGCAGCCAGCTGCTTCATCGCATCAAGGCGAATACTATCGGTCCAAAGAGTCAGCGGACCGTATGCGTTATCGGAGTGAGTAGCCGCCGAACAGCCTGTCAAAGCCAACAATGTGGCGCAGGCGGCAGCAAGCAGTACACGTGCGCGCATGGGGTTCCTTCATCGGTGAAAAGAAATGTTACATAGAAACCTTACCGCCGCTCTGGACAATTTTTGATCACTAGAAGAAACCTCTTTTTGACAACCGTTTTCATTACCCTTACTCTGCCACTATGAAGAGATTCGCCTTCCTTGCCGCAGCCTGCCTAGCCCTCTGCAGCTGTCAGGGCACAACAGCCCAGCCGCAGCAAGGATTGGAGGTATCGACCGCGTTCTACCCACTGCAGTACTTAGTAGAGGAGATAGCAGGGAAGGAAGCCCATATCACCTCTTTAACTCCCGCTGGAACGGAACCTCACGACCTCGAACTGGCTACCAAAGATTTGGTGCAACTACACAAAGCTGACCTGGTGCTATATCAGAAGGGATTCCAGCCAGCTGTGGACGAAGCCATAAGGCAGGCGGAACCAAAAACCGCATTAGACATCTCCACAGCCGTTGCCCTGGTCCCCACCACCGCACACGAGGGCGAACACGCTCTAGTCGGGATCTCTAAAGCCCACGAGCACGCTGAGCTGGACCCCCACTTTTGGTTAGATCCGCTAAGAATGGAAGCCGCGATTGCCCCCATCAACCGGGCACTTACGCAGGCAGACCCAGAGCATAAGGAACAATTCGCAGCCAACGCAGCAGCACTGAAAAAGCGGCTGGACGACTTGGACTCCTCGTACCGGCAGCGGCTGCGCAATTGCGGGCTTTCCCAGATTATCGTCTCCCACGAAGCCTACGGCTATCTAGCTGACAGGTACGGTTTCTTACAGGTCGGCCTTTCAGGATTCGACCCGGAGCAAGAAGCCTCCCCCACCCAGCTTGCAAAGATTGGAAAAATCGCCGCCGACGCGGGCGTGGAAGTCATCTTTTCAGAGAACCTACTCAACCAGAAAAGCGCTAAGACGCTGGCAGCTGATCTTGGCATAAAATCTGAGGTATTGGACCCCATCGAAACTAAAGTCGGCAAAGCCGACTATCTTGACACAATGAAATTAAACCTAGACAAGATTGCGAACGCCCTCCAGTGCAAGACGAAGTAGCTTTAGACGTAAGAAATCTTCAAGTCGCCCTATCCGGCAGAACGATATTGCATGACCTCTCCTTTCAAATTCGAAAGGGCGAAGCCGTAGCGCTGCTCGGGGGAAATGGCTCAGGCAAATCTACCCTGGTAAAAACGCTGGTAGGAATCAACCCTCACCAGAGCGGGAGCATCAGCTTCTACGGACAAAAACTGGCGCGCATTCACCAGTCCTCCGACTGGGCCCGAATCTCCTATGTTCCTCAACGAGTCAGTGCCGCCTCCGGCGTTCCGGCTACCGCGCTGGAAGTAGTGCTTTCAGGCACCCTAGGACGAGGGCGGCTCCGGTATAGAAAGGGAGATAAGGAACGAGCCCTTACTGCCCTCGAGCGGGTAGGGCTGGCTTACCGGGCAGACGAATCAGTACAGACCTTCTCGGGTGGTCAGCAACAGCGAGTCCTCATTGCCCGCGCGCTTGTCCGCGAGGCCGATTTCATCATCATGGACGAACCCGCAGCAGGCATCGACCTCCACTCCCTGGACACCCTTGCCAAGACGCTGAACAATCTGCGCAGCCCAGCGAGATCCTTCCTGATAGTGATGCACGAGATGGGACCGCTTGCCACCTTCTTCAATCGCGCCATCGTCTTATCTGGAGGCCACCTCGCCCACTCTGGCAACTTTGACCAAACTCATTCCCACGGCGACAGCCATGCCCATATGGGCCCTTCAGGAGGCGACTTCTCGCCAGAGGTAGCCGCAGGACCGATCGATACGGGAACCCCGAATGCTTGACACTCTACTTACCTTGTTTTCCACGCCTTTCATGCAACGCAGCCTCATTGTCGCTGTGCTGGTAGGCGTTTCTGCTCCCATCATGGGCACCTACCTGGTCCAGCGGCGCCTCGCTCTTCTCGGTGACGGGATTGGCCACGTGGCACTTACCGGCGTCGCCCTCGGATGGCTGGTCGGGAACGCCATGAACCTGACTTCCTCGGATGCGCTCGCAGTGCCCGGTGCGGTAGTTGCTTCGGTTGTGGGAGCCGTCTTGATCGAGATCGTTCGCGAACGAGGGCGCACCTCCGGCGACGTGGCCCTGTCACTGTTGTTCTACGGCGGCATTGCCGGCGGCGTGCTCCTAATCGGGATTGCCGGCGGCACCACCGCAAACCTAAACGGGTACCTGTTCGGCTCTATCGCGTCGGTGTCATGGGCAGACGTGCTGCTTACCGCCCTCCTTGCTGCGCTGATTCTGGGCGTTGGCCTCGGGCTTCGCCCAGCCCTATTCTCGCTATGCCACGACATTGAGTTTGCGCGCGCTAGCGGATTGCCTGTGCGCATGCTGACCACCCTGATAGCGATAGTTTCTGCCTTGACTGTTTCGACGGCAATGCGAGTCGTCGGCGTCCTCTTGGTCTCGGCAATCATGATTGTTCCGGTGGCAATCGCTCAGCTGGTGACGGCTTCATTCCGTTCCACGATGGCGCTTGCCGCAGCAATGGGAACATTGCTGTGCCTTGCCGGACTCGTGGTTTCGTATTTCTATCCGGTCTCTTCCGGAGCCACAATTGTAGTTCTGGCTATATTGCTTTACGCTATCGTTGCGTTTGCGCGTCCGTGTATCCTAACTCTGAAGGATCGTTGCAGGAGGAAGAATGGCGGAACAAAGGAACACCAGACAGAAGGAAGCAGTACTGCAGAATCTGCGCACCTCTGACAGTTTCCGTTCTGCACAACAGATTTTTACCGACCTAACGCTTTCGGGCTCGAATGTGGGACTCACTACCGTCTATCGCAACTTGCAGCGACTTGCTGAAGCTGGCGAGGTAGACGTTATGAAGAATGACGAGGGCGAAGCTCTTTACCGCATTTGCGATACTGAAAGTCATCATCATCACATCGTGTGCCGAAACTGCGGCAAAACCATAGATGTTTCCGGCCCTGAGTTCGAAGAATGGGTAGCTAAAATAGCAGCTCAAACAGGGTTTAGCGAGGTCAATCATTCTGTCGACCTACTGGGAATATGTCAGGATTGCTCTAAACGTCACTAAACAGCTAACCTGAGCCTATGAGTGGTGTTCCTGGCTTTCTAGAGGGTTTTCCCTGGGTTTTCTTCTTCGCTTTCCTAGTAGTGGTTGTGGCCGGGCGCTCGCAGGCTACCTATTGGCTAGCGCGCGGATCAGTGGGAGCCATTCGCAAGGGCGCTTCCAAATCACACAGCCACCTCGCTCAAACCATCACCGCGAAGATGGACTCAGATGGTTTCGACAAGGCAGTACGCTTCATCAATAAATGGGGTCTACTAGCTATCCCCCTGTCGTTTTTGACCATCGGCTTCCAAACCATGATCCACCTGGCCGCTGGCTCCCTGGCAATGAATTGGACCCACTACACCCTGGCAGCAATTCCCGGCTACCTTGCTTGGGCGGGTATCTATTCGACCGTTGGGATGGCCGCCTTTTACGCTGCCTTCTCTGCGCTAGCAGGCAGTCCCTACGCGATCGTGGCTGTGCTCGCCGTAGCTGCAGTTATCGCCCTCGTTGTATACATGCGCAAAAAGCGCACCGCCTAAACTCGGTCTACGGCTCCCCCAAAACGGCGCTCCCGACCGGCAAAGGCCAGGCATTCATCCCACAGATCCTCGCGGCGGAATTCGGGCCAGGGCTTTGGAGAGAATGCCAGCTCAGCATAGGCGCATTGCCACAGCAGAAAGTTCGAGAGTCGACGCTCGCCGCCGGAGCGAATCAACAAGTCTACATCGGGAACATCCGGCAAATAGAGATTCTTTCCCACGGTTGCCTCGCTTATCGAGCCTGGCTTCAACTTGCCCTGTGCAACGCGGGAGGCAATCTTATTCATCGCATCGGCCAACTCAGCGCGGCCTCCATAATTGAGGCACATCACCAAGTCCATCTTGGTGTTATTCTTGGTGAGCTCCTCGGCCGCCTGCAGCTCAGTTATCACTGACTTCCACAGCTTTGGCTTGCGCCCTGCCCACCGCACCCGCACGCCCCATTCGTGCAGCCTATCGCGCCTTTTCCGTAAAATGTCGCGGGAGTATCCCATAAGGAAGCGCACCTCTGCCGGCGACCGTTTCCAGTTCTCTGTAGAGAAGGCATACACAGACAGGTACCGCACTCCCGCTTCTAGAGCCCCGGCAATCGTGTCCATAAGAGCCACTTCGCCTCGCTTATGGCCTTCTGTGCGTGGCAGCTTGCGAGCATTAGCCCACCTGCCGTTCCCATCCATAATGATTCCCACGTGCGTTGGGGCGACCAACGAGGACGGAACCCGCCTCTCGCCCTCGGCAGGACCTGCTACTTCATTCATATTCCTCGCTCCAATACTGCTAGAGATTTCAGACGCCGTTCCAGGTGCCACTGGGCGTACGCTGCCACCAGCCCCCCAATCTTAGACCGAGCAGGCGACTGAGACTTCAGTGCTTCCTGCCAGTTCCCCGTTAGCAAAGCAGCGGCTAACGCAACTTCTTCCGGCTCCAGGCTCACAGAAGCAGGAGGACGACAATTCCCGCAAACCACTCCCCCTGCGGTAGTAGAGAATGCCTCGCCAGGGCCGGGTGCCCCGCAGATAGCGCAATCCCAGCACGAAGGTGCCCACCCAGATAGGGCAAGACCGCGAAGAAGATAAGAATTCATGACCAGCTCTCGTGGCAACCGCCGATGCGCAAGAGCGTGAAGCGCACCACGCAACAGGTTGAAATGGGCTGGTGAAGAAGCCCCTTCCACAGTTAATTTTTCCGCCGCCTCAACCATGACAGTGGCAGCTGTATACAGCTCGTAGTCGGCAGCAATCTGCCGACCGTATTCGGCAATTGGCTCTACTTGCGTGAAGGTATCTAGGTTCCGCCCTCGGTATGCCTGAAAGTCAATCACCGAGAAAGGTTCTAAGCGCGCCCCAAGTTTAGATTTGGTTCTTCTAACGCCTTTGCCTACCGCGCGTATTTGCCCGTAGTTACGGCTAAGCACCGTGATAATGCGATCAGCCTCGCCCAACTTATGTGTGCGCAGGACAATGGCATAATCTCGGTAAGTCCTAACCAATTACCCCTCCGTGATTAAGATCACCCTATATGCAAAATTTGCGTCTCAGTTTGCATAAAAGAGCGTATTAGGCGAACAATGCTATCTGTGTCATAGCCATGATAAAGACACGTCGCGTCAACTGGCGACGCGACCCACCTATTCCTGGAAGGAAAGACCGCATGAGCGAGCAATCGTCGCCCGTCAGCCGGTCCGAACACCCCAACAAGGTAAAAACATTTTTTGGGCACCCGTTTGGGCTTACAACAATCTTCTTTACCGAGATGTGGGAACGCTTCAGCTACTATTCAATGCGTGCGATCCTGCTTTACTTCTTGGTCGACACCGTTGCTAACAATGGTTTGGGGCTTGAGCAGTCCCTTGGCGAATCACTAGTTCAGGTTTACTCAGCATCGATCTTCTTGATCGCTGTTCTGGGCGGCTGGGTGTCCGACCGCCTCTGGGGCCCGCGGCGGTCTACACTCTACGGCGCCATCATCATCGCGCTGGGCCACGCGTGTCTTTCTCTTCCCATGCAGACCTCTGCATACGTTGGCATCATTCTTGTAGCTATCGGCTCCGGCGTTCTAAAGCCGAACACCGCGACCATGGTCGGCCAACTCTACGACGAGACCGACCCCAAGCGCGACGCAGGCTATTCACTGTTCTACATGTCCGTCAACATCGGATCTTTCGTTGCGCCCTTCGCGGTTTCCGCAGTGCGTTCTTTTGGTGGCTACCACGCCGGATTCTCGCTTGCTGCAATCGGCATGGTGCTGGCACTAGTTTGCTTCGTAGTTGGGCGCAGGTATCTGCCAGCTGAAGCCGACACCGTGCCTACTCCAGTTCGCGACGAAGAAAAGAGCCGCATCACCATGATCTGCGCGGCCGGACTGGTCGCCGTTGTTGTTCTGTTCCTTATCGTTCACATGGTCACTGGAAACTCGTTCCTAGTAAACGTGATCGATACGCTGACCATAATTTCGTTGGTTGCACCGATCGTGTACTTCATTGTCATGTTCCGTTCCAAGCAGGTAACGGCAGATGAACGGTCTCGTCTCCGCGCCTTCATTCCGCTATTCATTGCCGCAATGATGTTCTTCATGATCTTTGAGCAGGCCTCCTCTTCCATGGCTTCGTTCCAGAAGAACAACACCGACCTGAATACCGGCCTCTTCAACATGTCGCCGGAGCTCTTTGCAGCTGTAAACCCGATCTTTATCGTGCTACTTACCCCCTTCTTTGCACGCTTCTGGGAAACACGAGGCCGCAACATTTCAACCGCAGTCAAGTTCACCGTCGGCCTCGCGCTGGCTGGCCTGTCTTTCATCTGGCTGGGCGCATTTGCCTTCCACTACCTGAATATGAAGGCTCCTTGGTGGGTAATCACCATCTGCTACATCATCCAGACTATTGGCGAGCTATGCCTCTCCCCCGTCGGACTGGCAGCAACCACCCTGTTGGCTCCCAAGGCATTCCGGTCGCAGGCACTATCGCTCTGGTTCTTAGCTTCCGCAGCCGGACAGTCAATTGGTGCCCAGGTGCTCAAGGCTACCGGCGAGTTGCCGGCACACCAGATGTTCCTGGTTGTCGGCGGCATCGCAGTCGTTCTTGCCGTGGTTCTTGCAGCCTTGTCCCCATGGATCTCAAGGCACATCCACGCCGGACAGAAACTAGCACCGGCTGAATAGCAATCAGCTACATGTTGTGGGGCCCTCGGGCCCCACAACTGTTTAACGCAGTGAACGGTTCACTGCCGAGATAATGGCCTTATAAGAAGCCCTGGTAATAGACGGATCAATGCCGACTCCCCACAGCACCTGCCCATCTACGTCAGCCTCGACAAATGCGGCTGCAACCGCGTCATGGCCAGAAGACATTGCGTGTTCGAAATAGTCGAGCACGTGAACTGCAATTCCCTCCTCGCCAAATCCACGGCAGAACGCATCAATGGGACCATTGCCACGAGAGGTAATACTGCAAGGAATTCCCTCGTCCGTATAGTCACAGGTGACCTCTACAACCTCGTCATTGCCGTCAGTAAACGTGATAGATGAAGCTGCCCGCAGCGCAAATCTACCCCACGGGCGCACGCTTTCATCCTTAGCCGCACCATACGGCAGATATTCATCGACAAAAATGTTCCACATTGCGTCGGGGTCAATCTCGCCGCCATAAGTGTCAGTATGCCGCTGAATAATCCGGGAAAATTCAATCTGGAGCCGGCGCGGCATGTCGATGTTGAACTTCGAAGCCATGACGTAGGCCACCCCGCCCTTGCCGGACTGCGAGTTGACCCGCACTACCGCCTCATAGGACCTACCCACGTCATGCGGATCGATGGGTAAATACGGGATTTGCCAGGGCACGTCCTCTTCAGAGCCGGCTTTAGCAAGCTGGTCCTTTCGCGCCGCAAAGCCCTTCTTAATCGCGTCTTGGTGCGAGCCCGAGAACGACGTGTAGACCAAGTCCCCCATGTAGGGAGCACGATCCGGCACCCGCATCCCTGTACAGTGCTCTACAGTTCGCCTTACCTCGTCGATATTCGACAGATCGAGCATTGGATCCACGCCCGAACTAAACAAATTCATAGCAAGGGTGACTAGATCAACGTTCCCCGTGCGCTCCCCCTGCCCAGCGAGGCATCCTTCAACGCGATCGGCTCCCGCCATAATTGCCAGCTCAGCGGCAGCAACAGCACTGCCGCGGTCATTATGAGTATGAACAGAGAGGGCGATGTGCTCCCGGTGAGCCAAATTCCGACTCATATACTCAACCCGGTCCGCAAACACGTTAGGGCTCGTACGTTCCACAGTAGCCGGAAGGTTTATTATCAATTCCCTATCCGCATCGGGGTGCCACACTCCCGTAACGGCATTACAAATTTCCAGGGCAAAATCGATCTCGGCATCCACGAAAATTTCAGGAGAATACTCAAAGCCGAAAATCGTCTCCTCGCTAAGTCGCTTCTCTGCCGTAGCGATTATCTGCTGGGCCCCAGTAACGGCCAAATCCACCGTAGCCTGTTTCGAATTCTTGAAAACTACCTCGCGAAACAATGGGGAGATGGCATTGTAGAGGTGCACAGTCGCCCTCGGCAGACCATCGATTGCATCAAAAGTGCGGTCAATCAGATCTGCCCTAGATTGAGTCAGAACAGAGACTGTCACGTCCTCTGGTACTGCACTGTCCTTTACCAAGGAACGTACAAAGTCAAAATCTGTCTGCGAAGCCGCAGGGAAACCGATCTCGATTTCTTTGAAGCCCATGTTCACAAGCAGCGAGAACATCTTTCGCTTTTGCTCCGGCGACATCGGTTCGATAAGTGCCTGGTTGCCATCGCGCAAATCCGTCGATAGCCACCTTGGAGCCTTAGTGATCGTCTTGGCCGGCCACGTCCTATCGGGCAGAGACAGTGGGTTAGTCTCACTGGCAGGACGGTATTTAGATACCGGCATGGCCGAAGGTTGTTGGGTAGAGCTTCTCCCGGTCGTTCGCATTAGTATTCACTTCCACATAGTCGTTTCGCCGGTACGGCTAACTCCACGACGAGGAACCGGCACATCAGGACTCGCCGCGGCAACTAAGCAGAAGGAACAACCTCATAAAGTAAAAACTAACACCACTTTATGTATTGGATTGCTAAAGTCCGCCTTTTGACACTAAAGGCCGAGCCTACCTAACATCTTCGGATCGGACTGCCAATCTTTAGCAGTGCGAACATGCAGATCAAGATAAACCCGCCGATTCAAATACTCTTCGATGTTCTGCCTAGCGTTCGACCCGATCCACTTCAGCCGTGAGCCTCCCTTGCCAATGATTATTGCCTTCTGGGAGTCTCGTTCTACGTACATGTTGACGTGGATGTCGAGCAGCGGCGGCTTCTTCTGCCCTTTTACCGGCTTGCGCTCAATTACCTCTTCCACCTGGACTGCTAGAGAGTGAGGCAGCTCCTCGCGCATCCCCTCTAGCGCAGCTTCGCGAATAAACTCCGCGATCATCGTGTTGTCAGATTCATCCGACTTGGCATCCAAGGGGTACAGCGGCATCGATTTTGGCAAATATTTCATGGCAACCGAGATCAGGTCGTCAACCTGCCTCCCCTTGGCTGCCGAGGTGGGCACGATCTCGGCCCAATCCCCCAACTTCGAGACAGCATCAATCTGAGGTAGCAGCCGCTCTGGACCCACCAGATCAGACTTGGTTACCACGGCTATTACCGGCACCTTCACCGATTTCAACTCGCGCGCGATAAAACGGTCACCCGGACCAATCTTCTGATCAGCCGGGATACAGAAGAATACCAAGTCGACCTGCGTTAGTGCCTCGCGCACCTGATCGTTGAGGCGCTTGCCCAGCAGGGTTCGAGGGCGGTGGTAACCGGGAGTATCCAGCAACACGAGCTGGCCTTCGTCGCTGGTGTGTACCCCACGCACGGTATGCCTGGTCGTTTCTGGACGCATCGAGGTAATGGCTATCTTCTTGCCTACGATCGCATTGGTAAGTGTGGACTTGCCAACGTTAGGACGCCCGACGATCGTCGCAAAACCGGCTACAAAGTCCTCTGGCGTCTGCGGTAGAGACATTCCCTCTACAGCGGAAGGGCCAGCCATTAGCTCTTCGTCAGATGGAAAATCAGTCACTTGTCCTCGTTTCTACACCGTGCGATCACAGTAGTAATGGTGCGGCGTCGCCCAGTTGCTTCACCAGCTGTCAAGTCTAGCCCCTGCGCGGGGGCACTGGCACCGGCCAGTGGCACTTTCCCTAGTGCCTTTGCCAACAATCCCGCCGCGGTGTCTACGTCTTCATCTTCAATTTCCAAGTCGAATAGCTCGCCTAAATCATCCAACGGGAAGTTTGCCGGAACCTCCCAAGTGTCGGGAGCAAGCTGGCGCGGTTCCGCCTTGGAATGGTCGTGCTCATCGGTAACGTCGCCCACAACCTCTTCAATTAGATCCTCGAGGGTGACGAGGCCGGAAATCCCTCCGTACTCGTCTACCAGCATCGCAATATGGTCGCCAGAGGCCTGCATTTGCCGTAACAGGTTATCGAGTAAAACCGTCTCGGGAACAAACAATATGGGGCGCATCATTGTGTGAACCGGCGCCTGTTTGGATTCACTATGCCGGTGAACCCTGCCCAAGAGATCCTTCAGTACCAGCACTCCCCGCACATCGTCGGTGTCTTCACCGGTAACTGGAAGACGCGAGAACCCAGACTTCACAAAAAGGCTCATTGCTTTGTAAGCCGGCGTGTCCTTATCTACCGTAATCATTTCGGTGCGAGGGACCATTATCTCGCGTACCAAGGTAGTTCCCAGCTCAAAGACAGATCGCAAAAGTTCGCGATCCTCGTCCTCGATCTCGAGGCTTTCTTCCTCGCCCATCTCGTCTACCATCTCGCGAAGATCGTCGGCCATTACCTGGCGCGCCTCTGCCTCAGTAAGGGCAGACTCGGGGCGAAGCCACAGGTAAGCCTTGGTCGCAGGGGCAAGCAGATAGGTCGCGGCCCACACCGGCTTCGCAGCCAGAAGGGCTACAGATTCCGGATTGCGACTGCCAACGGAATCACCGAACAACCCGGAGATGAGCCAGGCTGCTCCCGCCGAAATTAGCACTGCTACTAGAATCCGCACCCAGGTAGGCCACCACGGAAAATTAACAGCGAGCACAATAATGACGGTCGCCAAAGTAGAGAATATGATGCGCATTCCCCTGGTTGCAGTAAGCGACAACGCCTTGTGCTCGATAATCTTCCGCACGACCTCGGCGCCCTCGCGTCCGTCCTCTACAAGGTCCTCAACTCTTGCCCTAGACAGGCGTAAGAATGAAGTCTCTGCGGCCGAGAAGAATCCGGTAAGAACTAGGCAAACTAGGGCTAGTACGCCCAGCCAAATTACTTCCTTCAATCTTTCTCCGCTAGGAAAGTAAGCAGCAACTTCCGCTGCAGGCCAAACATGACCTTCTTTTCCTCTTCTTCAGCATGGTCATATCCAAGCAGATGCAAAATGCCGTGGACGGTCAGTAGGAGCATTTCCTCGGTAGTCGAGTGTCCGGCAGCGCTAGCCTGCTTTTCGGCAACTTGGGGGCACAGCACAATATCCCCCAAAATCCCTGCCTCAGTGGGATCTTCAGCGGTGCCGGGGCGCAGCTCATCCATTGGGAAGCTCATCACGTCCGTTGGCCCTTCCAGACCCAGCCACCGCACGTGCAATTCCTCCATGGGTTCAGGATCAATGAACATGATAGACAGTTCCGCACTGGAAGAGACATGCATCTTCTGCAACACGAACGCTGCTAGCGCAGCAAACTCTGCTTCGTCGACCTCGTAGGAGGTTTCGTTACATACCTCAGTACTCATGCTTCAGCCTCTCTTTAGCACTGTCTCGCCGATCGTAGGCGTCAATAATGGCCCTGACAGTGGCGTGGCGCACTACATCCGCACTGGAGAATTTACAAAACTCGATGCCGTCAATCCCGGCCAACACGTTCACCGCATCCACTAAACCTGACAGGTTGCCCTTGGGAAGATCGACCTGGGTCGGATCTCCTGTGATCACCATGGTCGAGTTAAACCCAAGCCTGGTCAAGAACATCTTCATCTGCATCTTGGTGGTATTTTGCGCCTCATCAAGGATGATGAAGGCATCGTTTAGAGTACGCCCGCGCATGTAAGCCAGCGGTGCCACCTCGATAGTGCCCGACTCACGCAGTTCAACCAAGGTTTCGGGCTCAAGCATATCCCCGAGCGCATCATAAACTGGGCGTAGATACGGATCCACCTTCTCGGTAAGCGAGCCAGGCAAGAATCCCAACGACTCTCCGGCCTCGACGGCAGGACGCGTAACAATAATGCGTCGTACTACCCCATCGAGCAGTTGCTGTACTGCTTTAGCCATTGCCAGGTAGGTTTTGCCAGTACCCGCCGGGCCGATCCCGAACACCACAGTCGACTCGTCCATTGCCCGCACGTACTTGGCCTGCGTCTCGCTTCGAGGACGAATTGCGTGGCCACGCGCAGAAAGAACAGCCGCGGAAACGGTAGCCTGCTTCTCTTGGGAAGCTTGCAACAGCGAAACCGCGTGCGCCACCTCATCGGGCCCCAAAGGAGAACCGGATTCGGCAAGCGAAATTAACTCCTCAAAAAGTGCGGTCACCGCCTGCACCACGCCGGCAGGCCCTTCCACGTGGATCGTGCGATCTTGCACCCGAATATCGACACTCGGCATGCCGTCTTCTATTGCTCTAAGTGCGCTATCGCCAGCGCCGAAAAGTGTTACCGGAGCTAGTCCCTCCGGGATGGTTATAGTGCTCAGGGTTCCTCCTTGCTCTGGAACTATCTTAACTGTTCCATGCCCCGCACGTACCGGCAATATAAGCCAGTGCTGCGGGCCCGGCACTTGAGGTGCGTAAAATTGTGCTCCCTAATTTGCAAGTGCGAGCGCCACTTTTTACAAGCAGCTCGGTTTCTGCCTGTCCTATGCCTCCCTCTGGGCCAACTATCAACCATATACGATCAGCTTCTTGGAGCGGCTGTTGCATCAAGGGCGTCTCGGCCTCTTCGTGTAGGAGCAGCACCAAGGTGTTATTTGCTACCGCTTCCTCTATCTGCTTGGCCAGTGCCTTAGTGCCCACAAGGGAAGCGACTTCGGGGATGTAAGAACGTCTAGATTGCTTGGTAGCTGCCGCTACCTTGGCTTGCCACTTGCGCACTCCTTTTTCAACCTTTGGCCCATTCCATCGCACAGTGGACCTATCGGCCTGCCACGGAATCACCGCGAAGACATCCAGCTCGGTGGCGGTCTCGATACTCATCTCGTCTCGCCCACCCTTGGCTAGAGCCTGCACCAGGGTGATTTGTTTACCCGGAAATGCCTCGTTCACAGTAGCCAAGACCTTGACCTGCACCTGATTCTTGCTGGCCTGAAGGACCTCGCCGCGAGCGCGCCGCCCCTTCCCATCTACCAGAAAGATTTCCTCGCCCGGGCGGATTCGCATCACGGAGGCGGCGTGATGACCTTCCTCGCCAGCCAAACCTACAGTGGCTCCCTCAACCAACTCATCGGTGTGCGGGAAAAGGAAAGATTGCAGGCTCATCGAGTGAACCTGTCACGCAACTTAGCAAACATGCCCGTGTCCTCGCCCTCGGCGATTATCTTTTCTTCACCGCGTAGCTGCGCGAGCTGCTTGAGCAATTCCCGCTGCTCTTCGTTCAAGTGCTTCGGCACTTCAACGTTTATATGTACGTGAAGATTTCCTCTAGTAGAACGCCGCAGGTGGGTGACGCCGAGTCCGCGCATGAGCACGTCTTCGCCCGGTTGCGTTCCCGGTTCGAGCGTCAGTTCTTTGTCGCCGTCAAGAGTGGTAAGCGTGAAGGTGGTCCCGAGCGCCGCAGCAGTCATTGGCACCCTCACCTCTGTGTGTAGCTCGTCGCCCTGCCGCTTGAACACCGGGTGAGGCTGCTCATGGATCTCGAAATAGAGGTCTCCCGCCGGACCGCCGCCAGGGCCGACCTCGCCGCGTCCTGCCATACGAATGCGAGTACCGTGCTCGACTCCGGCAGGAATATCCAACTTGATCGTCTTCTTAGTGCGGATCCGTCCTTCCCCGGCACATTCTGGGCACGGATCGGGAATGATCGTGCCATGCCCCTGGCAGGATGCACAGGGAGCCGAGGTGACCATCTGCCCCAAGAAGGAACGCACAGTACGCTGCACAGCCCCTCGTCCTCCACAGGTCTCGCATTTCCGAGGCGAAGTACCGGGCTTACAACAGGAACCATCGCAGTTCGAGCACACCTCAGCAGTATTGATCTCGACATCCTTAGTGGCGCCGAAAGTAACATCTGCCAGGCTGGCTTCGACAACGGTAAGGGAATCTTGTCCACGCCGCCCTCGGGGCACGGGGCCAGTCCCTGCGCTAGCGGCCCCACCACTACCGAAGAAGGTTTCAAAAATGTCTGAAAAACCGCCGAATGCGTCACCGAAATTGCCGGTGTCGCCTCCCATGTCGTACTTGCGCCGCCGGGACGGATCAGACAGGGTTTCATAGGCTACTGAAACCTCTTTGAAGTCCTCTTCATGACCAGGACCTGCAACGTCCGGGTGAAGCTTACGAGCAAGCTTGCGGTAGGCACGCTTGATTTGCTCTGGTGAGGCATCACGCGGCACTCCCAGTACTTCGTAGTAGTCCTTCAACCGTTATTCCTTTCAGTTGGATAGGAAATGTGTCAGGTACCGGGAAATCGCTCCTACAGAACGCATCGTTCCCGGGTAATCCATTCGAGTTGGACCAACTACCCCCACGTGGGCAGTCAGTCCGTCCTCGCTTCCGTATGTTCCGCTTACCACCGAGGCCTCAGAAAGACCATCATGGCGGTTCTCAGAGCCAATCGAGACAGCAACACTACCCTGCTCCATTTCAGCAAACAACCTGAGCAGAGCCACCTGTTCTTCGAGAGCGTCCAAAACAGGGCCAATAGTGTGTGCGAAATCGGTGCCAGCCCGAGCTAGGTTTGCCGTGCCCGCCATTACGATCCGATCTTCGGCAGTAGGTAAAGCCACCAACAGGGCATCTATGATAAGGGCAACCAGTCCAGCTACTTCGGGCGGAAGCGCAGATACTAGTTCCTTGCCCTCTTCTAATTCGGTTGAACCCTTGCCAGCAAAAGTCTGGTTGATCCAGGCTGCCGCGGCCGTCAACTGGGCGGGATTTACTTGCTCCGGTACCTCGAGCGGATGCTGTTCTACCCGGCCCACCTCGGTAATTACTACGAGCAAAACATATCGGCTTGCAATTGGCACAACCTCAAGGTGGCGAAGTTTGTCGCGGTGCATAGACGGATACTGCACGACCGCCACCTGCCTAGTTAGTTGTGCCAGGACCCGCACCGTTCGTTCCATGACGTCGTCAATATCGACTGCCCCAGCGAGCAACTTCTCAATGGCGGTGCGTTCCGGTTTTGAAAGCGGCTTCAAATGTGCGATCTGGTCGACGAAAGCCCGATACCCCTTGTCGGTCGGGACTCGCCCAGCAGAAGTGTGTGGTTGGTAGATGTAACCGGCTTCTTCCAGTGCCGCCATATCGTTGCGGATAGTAGCTGAAGAAACACCCAAATCGTAGCGTTCAACCAGAGCCTTCGATCCCACCGGTTCCCTGTTGTTTACGTAGTCGGAGACGATGGCGCTTAGAACCTGCAGCTGGCGAGAGCTACCCATATCCTCATCTCCTTTTAGCACCCGGGGGCCTCGACTGCTAATCTTACGCGGTCGAGGCCCCCAGCTACCACCTGGGCACATTTATTTCACTGCGGGCGAGAGCTAGGCACCTACCTGCTCTAAAGTGGCCACCATCGCCATTGCCGCCTCAGCAGCTTCATACCCCTTATCTTCGGCGGAACCTTCCAGTCCCGCCCGATCCAGCGCCTGCTGTTCGTTGTCGCAGGTAAGAACCCCAAACCCGATTGGAGTGCCAGTTAGCAGCGACGCCTGCGTTAGCCCGTTGGTAGCCGCCTCACAGACATAATCAAAGTGTGGGGTGCCACCCCGGATTACCACGCCGAGGGCGACTACCGCATCCGCCTTCTGTGCCGCAGTCTTGCATGCCAACGGCAACTCAAAAGAGCCGGGTACTCGTACTGTCATTGCCTGCGCACCGGCGTCTGCACACGCACGCTTGGCGCCCTCGATAAGACCATCCATTACTTGCTTATGCCACTGTGCCGCCACAATGGTAACTTTCAGGCCCTTCCCATCAACCTTCAGAGAGGGGATTCCACTTCCTGCCATTATTTTTGTCCTTCCATCGAAAAAGAATCCAGGTTTAGGGTGTGCCCCAACCTAACTTTGGTCCGCAAATACTCAATATTTTCTGGTCCTACCCCAACTACAAGAGGTACTACCTCTTTCACCTCTACTCGGGAGGTATCGAGCCTCACTTTGTCGGGATTATTGGTGAGTAGGCGAATTTGAGTAATTCCCAGATCTTCCAAGATCGCGGCGGCAGCGCCATATTCACGCATATCTACAGGCCAACCAAGCGATAGATTCGCCTGAGCCGTATCTTCGCCCTCATCTTGGAGGCGATATGCACGCACCTTCTCGGATAGTCCTATGCCGCGCCCTTCGTGGCCACGCAAATAGACAATCGCCCCACCCTCGTTAGCCACCTGCAGCATGGCTTCGTGCAGCTGCGGACCGCAGTCGCACCGTTTCGAGCCAAAAGCATCCCCAGTCAGACATTCTGAGTGCACCCGCACAAGCGGCAGATGCTCACTTTTCTTTACAGGCACCAGCGCTACATGTTCGGCACCGGTAGTAAGATCGCGATACGAGGTGATGGTGAATTCGCCAAAATCAGTGGGCAATTTCGCCTGCGCAATTCGCTCAACTCGAGGGGCAGCTTCCACGGGAGCCACCCCCGCTTCTCCGGCAGATTCACTTTGCCTTCTAAAAGTAACCAGATCGGCAATAGTGATTACCTTTAGTGAGTATTCCTCAGCCAGCTTGCGCGCCTGCGGCAGGCGCATCATAGTGCCGTCATCATTGACCAACTCGCAGATTCCGGCTACCGGCACCAAGCCTGCCAACCTAGTCAGGTCAACTGCAGCTTCAGTATGTCCACTACGCTCCAGGACTCCCCCATCTCGGGCTCTTAGCGGCACCACATGACCAGGCCTTATTAGTGCTCGCGGATCAGGCTCTTTGCGCGCCAACGCTCGCAGCGTCGTTGTCCGATCAGCCGCAGAAATGCCTGTGGTGACCCCGCTAGCGGCGTCACAGGTGATCGTGTAGGTAGTCCGCAAAGAATCTTCGTTTTGCTCGACCATAACCGGCAGCTCTAAAGCATCGGCTCGGTCATTAGTCATTGGCGCGCACAGGTATCCGGAGGAATGCCTGATCACCCACGCGGTTGTCGAGGGAGTAGCGGTCTCAGCAGCAAATATCGCATCGACCTCATTTTCGCGGTCCGCATCGTCCGCTACCAGGATCGGCTTGCCCTTACGTAGTTCTTCTAAAGCCTCTTCCAAGGCAACACGAAATTCAGTCATCGTATCCTCCCAGACGGGCAACATATTTTGCAATAACATCAGTTTCCAGGTTGACTGCGTCGCCCTCTTCAAGCAGTCCCATGTTGGTTTCACGCATAGTGGTTGGAATCAGCGCTACCCCGAAGGAGGCTTCGCCCGCCTCAGTCACGGTGAGCGATACCCCATTGATCGTGATTGATCCCTTTCGCGCGACATACCTTGCCAGCTCGGTCGGCAGAGAGAAGGTGAGCTCGTCCCATCGCTGCCCACGGCGCCTAGTAACTAATTTGCCTACTCCATCGACGTGTCCTTGAACCAGGTGGCCACCTAGGCGATCCTGAAGGCTGAGGGCGCGTTCTAGGTTCACAACTTGCCCTTTTTCTACTTCTGCGAGGTTGGATGCTCGCAGCGTCTCTGGCATGACGTCAGCAGTGAATCCGTCTTCAGCAAAATCGACCACTGTCAGGCACACGCCATTTACCGCCACAGACTCCCCGTAGCTCAAAGATGACGCGAACGGTGCGCTTATCTTGATGCGTTTGCCGCCCTCGTTGTCGGTAACGGCCAGTATTTTCCCTGTTGCTTCTACTAATCCTGTAAACATTTTCCTACTCCGTGAGGGCGAGGCACACTAGCCAGTCCGGTCCCAGCTGCGTGATCGTTGCCTTTGCGTCGATGGCGTCTGCCACCGTTGTTATGCCTAAATCTGCGAAGGAGGCTTTGCCCTCGCCTAGCAATTTAGGTGCTGTATAAACGTGCAGTTCATCCACCAGACCTTCTTTGAGGGCGGCGCTTACTAGCGTCGGTCCGCCTTCGAGCAGAATCCGGGTATTGCCCTGTTTGAACATGTCTTCAAAGAAGGTACGCAGGTCATGCGTGCGTACCTGAGTGAACTGGGCAGGCAGTGACAGATCTGTGTTGCCAATGACGAATTTCTTCGGTTGGTGTGGGTCCTTCACATTTGCTGGCCGCGCCGATAACTGGGGCGAATCTGTCAGGTACGTTCCGGTACCGACACAGATCGCATCAACCGTCGCACGAATCTGGTGGCCGTGCTCGCGAGCCTGCGGGCCGGTAATCCACTTCGAGGTGCCGTCGCTGGCAGCTACTTTGCCATCTAGGGTTTGGGCTACTTTCGCGATAACCCAGGCTCGGCCTCGTTTTTGAACTGTGCGCCAGGCAGCAGTGATCGCCTGTGCCCTAGCTACCAATCCTTGGTCTGCACCCGCCGCGAGCGCGGTGGCCACTTCTATGCCATGGCTTTGCAGGTAGGCAGCTCCTCCCGCAGCCACGGGGTTGGGATCTGCCTGGGCATATATGACTCGGCTGATCCCAGCTGCAAGTAGGGCGTGCGAGCATGGGCCGGTTTTCCCGGTGTGGTTGCATGGTTCTAGCGTCACTAGAGCGGTAGCGCCGCGCACGCACTTGCCTCTTTGGTGGGCGTCTTGGATAGCAGCTACTTCTGCGTGAGCGCTACCGCTGCCACGATGGAATCCTTCAGCGAGGATTTCCTTCTCGCTGTAGATTACGCAGCCGACGCGTGGATTGGGCCCGAATTGTGGCCCTTTTTCTGCCAGAGTGATTGCTCTGGCTAACGCGGTGTTTATCATTTTCCCCCTTTCTTGCATAGGGGGCGTACGCCCAAGCGCGACTTGCTTAGGCGTGTAACATTCTCCCTTCCGGACTTTTACCGTCGGTGCCGGAATTTCACCAGCTCAACCGCCTTAGCGGGTCGCGGACTATAACCGCCGGTTCAGACTTTCACTGACCCCGAATGCGTATATATCGATTGTGCCACATTAGAAGCGATTAATACTAACCGCGTTGGCAGGTGCGCTCTTTTCGGTTATTTCTAATAGGATTTAGGGCGTGTTCGACAGATATGGCAGCGACGTTTTAGCAAATGATCCTCACCGAAGGCCCACCTCTACCGAAGTTCCCGCCAAGGTGGGATTGGTTGTCGAGGACGTGGAGTCCGGGTGGGTTGGCGCCATCTTGCGTACCCAGAAAATTGGGGGCATGCACGTGGTGGAGCTAGAAGATGCGAAAGGGCGCGTGCGTTCCTTCCCGCTGGGGCCGGGTTATTGGATTGATGGCAAGCCTGTGACACTCGTGCCGGTAGCTAAGACGCGCCAGAGCGGCCTCCGCTCTTCTACGGGGCGCAAGCTTACTAATTCCGGCTCCTATGCGCTCGCCCCTGAGCCCGCCAAGGTTGCTAAGGCCTCCAGAATTTGGGTGGAGGGAAAGCATGACGCCGAGTTGGTAGAGCACATTTGGGGCGATGATTTGCGCCATGAAGGTGTAGTGGTTGAACTTCTTGAGGGCGTAGACAACTTGGAGTGCGTACTTTCCGCTTTTTCACCCTCCCCCTCCCGAAAGGCGGGCGTGTTAGTGGACCATTTGGTGGCAGGATCAAAGGAATCACGTATTGCCGCTAGTATTGGCAGGAAATATCCCGATTCGGTACTGGTATTGGGGCACCCATTTGTTGACATCTGGCAGGCGGTGAAGCCGGCCCGGTTGGGGTTGCGCGCCTGGCCGAATATTCCAAAGACAACAGATATCAAGAAGGGGACCCTCGCCGCCTTGGGTTGGCCGCATTCAACTCAGGCCGACATTGCTCAGGGCTGGAAGCGGATTTTGCGTACTGTGCGCACGTACAAGGACTTGGAGCCAGCTTTGTTGGGCAAGGTGGAAGCACTGATCGATTTTGTGACCTGCCCTTAGCTTCCCAACAGCGTGAGCGTCATTGAGTCGGCCATGAGTCGCCCTTGCAATGTTGCCACTACCCGTCCTTGTTTCAGGGCGTACTCGTCTACCCATCCCAGTTCGCGGCATCGCGAAAGTCCTGCGGCAGACACGTCTGCTTTGGGAAGTCCTTCCGAGATGCGTACGCCCAGCATTATTCGTTCTAGTTCTTTCGTGGTTGCATCTAGCCGCTCTTCTCCAAGTACCGTAGACCGCCCTTGCCGCAGCGCGTTTGCGTAAGCCAGCGGGTGTTTAACGTTCCAGAACCGACGATCTGCCAGGTGGGAGTGGGCGCCGGGGCCAAATCCCCACCAATCCCAGTTTCGCCAGTATGCCAGATTGTGTTTGCATGCGTTTTCTAGCTCGGTACTAACCTTGTGTTCTTCGCCCTCTTTCGGGCGGGCCCAGTTCGAGATTTCGTACCATCTAAAACCAGCGTCGGAAAGGCGGGCGTCGGCTAGGCGATATTTTTCTGCCTGCACATCTTGATCGACCGGCGCGATCTTACCGTGACGCAGGTCGTTCGCCATTTTTGTGCCGCCCTCTATGACGAGGGCGTAGCAACTCACGTGGTCTACGTCCATGCCTATTACCGCATCCAGGGAGGCATTCCAATCTTCAATGCTCTCGCCTGGGGCGCCGTAGATTAGGTCCAGGCTTACTGCAAAGTTAGCTTCCTTTGCCCACTGGACGACCTGAGGCACGCGCTCGGGACGGTGGGTGCGATCCAGGGTAGCTAATACTCTTGGGACGGCAGATTGCATGCCGAAACTCACCCTAGTAAAGCCGGCCTTCGCTAGTTGGAATAGATCATCGCGACTTACAGTTTCGGGGTTTGCCTCGGTTGTTACCTC
Source organism: Winkia sp. UMB3158 (assembly GCF_030217145.1). Taxonomy (NCBI): domain Bacteria; kingdom Bacillati; phylum Actinomycetota; class Actinomycetes; order Actinomycetales; family Actinomycetaceae; genus Winkia; species Winkia sp. UMB3158. Next base: position 73,846 of record NZ_JASONH010000008.1, read on the forward strand.
TGCCTTCGAGGCGAGCGGGAAAGCCGAATCCAACTCACTGAGGATACTCGCCAATGCCGCAGCCGGAAGCATTGTAGGAGTGCCGCCTCCAAAGAATACAGTCTGCAGTTGCCTAGGCCCTAGATGCGCTTTCGCGCGCCCAATTTCGAGGGCGACGCTTTGGTCGAAAGTTGTCCGGTTCGCTCCCGGTCCGAAGTCGGCGACGTAAGTGTTGAAATCGCAGTAACCGCATCTTGCCCGGCAGAATGGGACGTGAACGTAGGCCGAAAATGGTCTAGTCACGGACCGCAACCAGATCGTGCACTGTGCGTCCCGCCTGCAGTCCCTTGTTTTCGAAGGTAGTCATGATGCGGCCATCATAGCGCGGAGCAAATCCTCCCCTGTTGCCCGCTGGATCGTCCAGATCGGGATTCTGCCCGGCATATTCGTTGCGCAGCACGGGGACGGATTCGATTACGTCTCGCATCCACCAGGCGTAGTCGTTCCAATCCGTAGCCAGACGCCAGCGCCCACCGGGCACCAACCAAGTGGCTACCTGAGTGGCGAACTCCGTCTGTACAAGCCGCCGCTTGTGGTGCCGGGATTTTCGCCACGGATCCGGGAAAAATGTCCACAGTTCCGACACCGAAGAAGGTGAAAGCAAAAGAGGACCAGCCTGGGCCACGTCAGCTTCCACAAACCGCACGTTGGTAAGCCCGTCCAGTTTATTTAGGGCCTTCGCAATTCCCGGTACCCAGACCTCAAAGGCAAGATAGTTGTTCTGCGGATTCTTTCTAGCTGCCGTCAGGATCTGATCCCCAGTGCCCGAACCAATCTCGACTACCAGCGGCGCCTTGCGCCCAAAGAGAGCCTCAAAATCAAGTGGTTCGTGGTCTTCAGCAACCGTTGTGTACCCCTCACCGCGGCGCACAGGCACAATGAAGTCACCGCTTTCTTCCCACGCCCGCGCGAGCGCCCCTTCCAAGGACCTGCCGCGCCTAGTGAAGGACTTCGTACGTGCCATGAACCTTCCAGGGTCCGGAGAATTCTTTGCGGGACTCACTTAGCCTCCGCATCAGAAGTTAGCGCAGCAATAAAGGCATCCTGCGGCACATCCACGCTGCCGATAGCCTTCATCCGCTTCTTACCTTCCTTCTGCTTCTCCAACAATTTTCGCTTTCTGGAAATGTCGCCGCCGTAGCACTTAGCCAGCATGTCTTTGCGCAGTGCCTTGATAGTTTCGCGAGCAATGACTCGCGCCCCAACCGCTGCCTGCACAGGAATTTCAAATTGCTGGCGAGGAATCAATTCCTTCAGCTTCTTCGTCATCTTCACGCCGTAGGCGTAAGCATTGTCGCGATGCACAATGGCACTAAACGCATCTACCCCATCGCCATTTAGCAAAATGTCTACCTTCACCAGGTCTGCTACCTGTTCGCCCTCGACGTCATAGTCCAGGGAGGCATAGCCCTTGGTACGGGACTTGAGTTGGTCGAAGAAGTCCAACACAATCTCGGCCAACGGCAGCGTGTAGTGAATCTCTACCCTCTCTGGAGATAGGTAGTCCATCCCCTTCATGACACCGCGGCGCCCCTGACAAAGCTCCATCACCGCTCCCACGAATTCCGAGGGCGTAAGGATAGTCGCATTTACCACGGGCTCGCGAACTTCTCGAAGTTTCCCATCCGGATACTCGGACGGGTTCGTGACCTGAACGTGAGTACCGTCCTCGGTAATGACGTTATAAACAACAGAAGGCGCTGTGGCAATAATCGATATGCCCGCTTCTCGTTCGATGCGCTCGCGGATGATCTCTAGGTGCAACAGCCCCAGGAAGCCGCAGCGGAAGCCAAAGCCTAGTGCTGCAGAAGTTTCCGGCTCGTACGATAAGGCAGCATCGTTTAGACGCAACTTGTCTAGCCCTTCTCGTAAGGCCGGAAAATCCGACCCGTCAATCGGGTAGATCCCCGAGAAAACCATGGGCTTGGGATCCTGGTAGCCGGATAGTGGCTCGCTCGCCCCAGCGTGGGCGTCGGTAACCGTGTCACCGACCCTGGATTGACGTACATCTTTCACGCCGGTGATCAGGTAGCCTACCTCACCCACACCTAATCCTTCACTGGGAATAGGATCGGGCGAAATAACACCTATCTCTAGCAGCTCATGAGTCGTAGAAGTAGACATCATCTTGACTATTTGCCGCGGTTTGAGCGACCCGTCTACGACGCGCACATAGGTAACTACGCCCCTGTAAATGTCATAGACGGAGTCAAAGATCAGGGCCCGGGCGGGAGCGTCCGCATTCCCCCTAGGAGCGGGGACATCAGAAACTATCTTGTCCAGCAATTCTGCGACGCCCTCGCCGGTCTTTGCTGACACCTTTAGTACCTCGGATGGGTCGCATCCGATCAGGCCAGCAATTTCTTCAGCCTGCTGTTCAGGCTGGGCGGCAGGAAGGTCAATCTTGTTCAGCACAGGAATGATCTGCAGATCGTGTTCCATTGCCATGTACAGATTTGCCAAGGTCTGTGCCTGGATCCCCTGGGCAGCGTCTACCAGCAAGACCGCTCCCTCGCAGGCTGCCAGTGACCGGGAAACTTCGTAGGAAAAGTCCACGTGTCCGGGCGTATCGATCATGTTGAGGGCGTAGGGATGGCCATCTACCTTCCAGGGCATGCGCACGGCCTGCGACTTGATAGTGATGCCTCGCTCGCGCTCAATATCCATGCGGTCCAGGTACTGATCACGCATTTCTCGCGTTTCAACTACGCCAGATAGCTGGAGCATCCGGTCGGCAAGAGTGGACTTACCGTGATCAATATGGGCAATAATGCAGAAGTTACGAATGAGCGAAGGGTCAGTCTTCGCCGGGGAAATCTGGGGGTCCAACTTTCCTTTTTGCGCGCTCACGCGGCCTCCTTAATATGCGTAGTCACTTCTAGTTTCCCACGTCCAAATGAACAATCCTAACTGGTCGTGTCATTTCTTGGGGGCCCCGCCCACCTGTTTCACACCGGGGAAGGACTTGAGGGCGCCCACCAGGGTGTCGCGCCAAAGCTTTGCTCCGTCCTCGTCCGGATGGATGTAGTCGCCGGCAAGCCAGTCAGTATGTGCCTTTATCGCCTCATCCCAACGGACAACTACCACTCTGTCTGGATGTGCTTTGCCGAAGGCAAGGATGTTTGCATTATTTTGATCGATCCACTGTTCGGACTGGTACTGCGGACCAAATCCGGTGACAAGCACTAGGCGGCGCTCCGGTCCAAGCTGTGCCAGCGCCGCGTTTAGGTTGTCCGTGGTGACGGTACCGTTCGTTGCGAGCGACAGCACTACCCACCTACCCAGGCTCTGTTCTGCCTTGTACTGGTCTATTAGCGCTACCCCATCGTCCCAGTGTCGCGACACTTCTGCGTCGACGAGGGCGCCGGGGAACGTTTCTTGTAGCGGTTGCAAAGATGCTAACGTCACCGAGTCTCCAATGACGGTGATATTGCCGCCTACCGGTTGGTTGTCGCCTAGATCTGGTGGGGCCGGCTTCGGCTTCGGAGTTGGCCTAGCTGCCACCTTCCCCTTCTCTACCGCGATCTGCGCCGAGCTCTTTGGCGGTTGGATCATGACGACGGTGCTTACTCCAATTAGTGTCGCTGCAGCCACACCCCACGCCACGTACCTAGAAAGGTCGCCGTAACGGGAGGAGCTGCGTAGGTATAGCCACCTGGAGAGGACAGCCATGATCCCTTCTTTACGCATGGGAGTCTCTACATACGTGTAGGAAACGGCCGCTACGAGGATCGACAGTCCGGCTACGACGAGGGCGAGAACCCAGATCTGCGTGGAGGGGAAGGCTTGACGCATGATTACGAGCACTGGCCAATGCCACAAGTAGAGGCTGTAGGAACGTTCTCCCAACCACCGCAGCGGTTTTACGTCCAGTACCTGAGCCAGCACTCTGGATGCTCGCGCTCCGGGAGCGGTCTCTTGCGCCAGGGACGCAATGGTGGCCCCTGAGCATAGACATACCGCAACGGTGAGGAATGGATAGGTGGCTTTAGATGAATCCGACACTAAAAAGAAGGATGCAATCATCCCGCCCAGGCCTACCCAGCCGAGAATCCCGCGGAGCCTGTACCCCCTTGGATTTGAAGGCATCGGCGAGAGCGGATTTGTTTGCAGGCAGGCCAGTGCAGAACCAATCATGAGCGAGAAGCCGTGCGTGTCCGAGCCCATGTAGGCCCGGGATATGTCCCCACCGCTCAGGACAATTGTGGCCATAAAAATCGCCGACGCGACTGCAAGCAGGATAGGCACCAGGAATCGCTTAGTTGGACGCATGTAGACAATTAGGGTGACTACAAGCGGCCAGATCACATAGAACTGCTGTTCTACAGCTAAGGACCACAGGTTTCGAAAAAGCGGCGGCGATCCCTGATTGAAATAGCTATTGCCTGCCCATATTTCTACCCAGTTGTAGGTGAAGGTGGCGGCCCCGAACAGTTGTCTGCGGATCCCTACCAGCAGATCTGTCGATACCAGAGCAGCAATGAGTGAGGTAGCGACGACGGTGGACGCCACCGCGGGAAAGAGTCTGCGGACTCGCCTCAACCAGAATGCGGGGATGTCAATCTTGCCGGAGCGCTCTTGTTCCTTCACCAGCAGACCGGTTATAAGGAATCCCGAGAGTGCAAAAAATACGTCAACGCCCAGAAACCCTCCGGGAGTACCCGCCTGGAAGAAGTGATAGGCAAGTACCGCACAACACGCGATTGCACGTACGCCATCGAGCCCACGGACCCGGAATCGTTGAGAGCTGGTTGGCGACTGCATAGGTAACATCATAGGGTTACTTTCGACGCCTTTCCTGCCTCTTTTTAGTTGTGGAGCTAAGTGTCACCCGCTCCACATCGCCCTCCCAGGTGAAAGCGCGCACATACCTTTGTTACGACCTACATTTCTGCTACAGTGGATAGCTGGATTGCCGCCTGGTCGGGTGGTGGTCCGGTCATACACCAACCACGGCCGCCCCACGGCCTCAGTCCGGTTATGACACACCCTCACCGACCGATGTAAGAACGTACAGAGAGCGAAATCCGTGGCAAATATCAAGTCTCAGATCAAGCGTAACCGCACCAACGAGCAGCGTCGTCTTCGCAACCGCGCCGTCAAGTCCGAACTAAAGACTTACGTGCGTCACACCCGCGAAGCCGTCGAGGCCGGAGACCGCGAAGAAGCAGAAAAGTTCCTGCAGATTGCCTCCCGCAAGCTGGATAAGGCAGTCTCCAAGGGCGTGATTCACAAGAATCAGGCTGCAAACCGCAAGTCGAAGCTGGCTCGTCGTGTGAACAAGATGTCAGCTTAAGCTGATTGTTCTTCGGGTGGGCGCAACCGATCGGTTGCGCCCACCTTTTACATGTAAGTGCTCCAGGTTGATTCAGGAATTTTTTCTCGGACAATGGAGGTATGAATCCCTTCGCACTTTATGACGACTTGATTGCCGCTATTCCGGAAGATGTGCTGGTTCGCCGTGCTCTTAGCGCTAACGCGGCTTGCGTAGAGTCCGAGGCAGGAGTTGGGGTTGCCGCTGGCCTGGGTAGCTTCGATGCGGCTCCCCTTCAAGGACGCCCTTTGCGAGAGGTGGCAGCCATGGCGAAGAGCTGGGATTTTGCCCGGGCAAGTCTCGGAGTGGCTGCGATGAATAGCTTTTACAATCGCTGCGCTAATCCAGGAGAATCCATTTTTACAGCGGCACGCCAGGAATTAGCCGGGAAGAAAGTCGTAATGGTAGGGCATTTCAGTACTGCCATAGCATCGCTGGAGAAGATATGTTCTTTAACCGTACTCGAGCGGAAACCCACCGGTGGCGATCTACCAGACTCTGCCTGCGAGTACGTACTACCTGACGCGGAAGTAGCACTGATTACCGCCATGGCACTTACTAATAAGACTTTGCCGCGTCTGCTCTCGTTGGCTAAGAGGGCGAAAACTTACGTAATCGGCCCTTCTCTACCTGCAGCAGTGCAAGCGTTTACTGGACGAGCTAACGTATTGGCTCCGTCCGCAGTTATAGATCCGCACTGGGTCATGCTCCAGGTCGAAGCAGGGGCATCAGTATCGAAGTTGAAGCCAGGACTAAGCCACTTTTCATTGGAGCTTGCAAAATGAGTATTCCCGTCCCGTTTACCTCGCTAGCGCAGGTACTGAAGAACTACAACAGTGCCACCCTAATCACTCTAAGAGAAGGTGGATTCGCCAAGGTCATGACGGTCGACCCAATCCTAAAAGGAGGAAAGATACTGGTTGCCAATCCGCGGCAGTCAATCAAGCAAAATGTTGCGGCGAACAACCACGTGACCCTTCTCTGGCAGCCTCTGCAACGCCACGGCTGGACGTTGATAGTGGACGGCTACGGCACCATAGTTGCAGATTTGCTTGAAATCCAGATGCATTCCGGAATGCTGCATAGGCCGCGCGCCCATGGCGATGGACCCGCGGCCACTGTCTACTAGAGCAATTCGGAGCGCAGCTGCTCCGGCGACTTATCCGATAGGTATGCTGCAGGCACGTCAAGGATTGTAATTGCGCCTGTCTTACCTTCTTTGTGCAACCGATAGACAGCCCGGGCGGAGGCAGCTAATACCGCCCCAGTGAACTCCGGGTTGGAGTCCAGATGCAGCTGGAAGGAATAAACCTGGTTGGTCCCCTGCGACGTCTGTCCCTGCCTAATCACTCGCCCACCATGAGGCATCCCAGAGTGATTCTTTTTGAGCTCATCGATGGAGATGAAGTGCACCGTCGTATCATAGTCAGCAAAGTAGTTAGGCATTGACACGATGTCACGCTCAATGCGCTCTTTATCAGCGCCCTCTTCAGCTACTACGTAGCATTCGCGCCGATGCATTTGGCGGGCGGTCAAAGTCTGGCCGTTCCCGTCGTGCGCAGCTTGCACAGCAGCGTCCAGCGGAATGGTGTATTGCACTCCTGCTACTACTCCAGCTACTCGCCGAATTGCATCTCCATGGCCTTGGGAAATTCCCGGCCCCCAAAATGTCCAGGTATTTCCAGTGGGAATAATTGCATCTCCTAGCACGCGGTTGAGCGAGAATAATCCTGGATCCCAGCCGGAGGAAATCATCCCAAGGTGACCGGTTTCTTTTGCGGCTTGGTCCACCGCGGCATAGTACTCAGGAATCTTCGCATGGGTATCGAAAGAATCTACCGTGCTAAAAAGTTTCGCGGCTGCAGGACCTGCGGCTTGCATATCCGTAGCAGAACCTCCGCAGTTTACGCAGATGTCTACCTTATCTTCCCAATCCGCCATCTGGTCCACTCTGACCACTGGGGTTCCGGAGGTTTTCACGGATGCCGGGTCTCGACGGGTAAAGACAACTACTGGTTCCATGTCAGTTGCTGCGCTAGCGGCTAATTCCACCGCCTTACCCAAATTGCCATACCCATTGATTGCGACACGGATCTTCTCAGCCATTACATTCCTCCTTAGTTTTTCTGTAAAAAGTAGACCAAGAGGTACTTCGGTGTTGGTTCGGGTCACATAATGGAATTGTTAGTGGCGCCCATGCGCAGCCCCGACCCGCAGAAGGGCTCGCTCAAAAGCAAATTCGGGGTCGCGGGAGGCACCTTTTATTTCTTCTTCTCCTGCCGCAACAGCCGCTATCGCCTCGGCTAGGCCTACCTGCGACCAACCGCGGGCCTCGCGGCGGGCCCTGTCAGCTTGCCAAGGTGCCATCCCAAGTTCGCGGGGGTTACGTGCTCCGGAAGATACCTTCGCGATATTACGCACCTTTAGTGCCAGTGCTCCCATCATCGCTACCGGGGCAGCACCTGTGGCAAATCCATGGCGGGCAAGTTCTATGGCTTTGCCGCTGTTTCCGGCTACTGCCGCATCGGCTATTGCGAATCCCGATGCTTCTACCCTGTTGCCGTAGAAGGTGTGCACATCCTGTTCAGTGATCTTGCCTTCCTTGTCCGAGAAGAGTTGGGCGAGGGCGGCGCACATTTCTTGCAAATCGGATCCTAAGGCGTCAACTAGCGCCTCAACAGCAGCCGGTTCAATGCTTCGGTGTGCTCTGCGTGCGTCGGCTTTCAATAGATCGGCCTTATCGCGGGCAGATTTTATTGGATCGCATTGCACCACGGGCATGCCTGCCTTGGAAATTGCCTCCAGCAGTTTCTTTCCCTTTTGCCCCTTTGCGTGGCGGGCAAGAATCCAAACGTCAGGTTCAGGAGCCTTCAGGTATTCCAGCAAGTCCTTCGCCAGCGACTCTGACAGCGTCTCTAAGTTGTGTATCCTGATTAGTCTGGCCTCGCCAAACAGGGAAGGGGCAGTGTGCACTCCTAACTGACCGGCCTGGTATGTGGCTGCTTCTACATCGATGATCCCTACGTTGGGGTCTGCTTTGTTCGCCAGATCGCGAACGCGTGCTTCTGCCCTGGAAGCAATGACTTCTTCGGGGCCGCGGATGAGCATCACCGGTGCTAACTGCAATTTATCCCATGTTGTTTTGGCCATGGGTTAACCATGCCATGAACCACCCCCATCTATTGCAGCGAAGTGGCGGTGTACCGCAAATAGAATGCAGAGCACGCTGAATGCGAGTGCCACCGCTCCCGCCGGTCCTCCTTGCCAGGGCAAGACAGCCCCAGGTAATGCGCTGATTTTGTTGGCTACGGTAGCTATCCACCAGGCTGCTAGCTTTGCTAGAGCTAATATCGGCTGGGCCACTGGTCGAGGCAATAGTGCCCCAAGCAAACCTAGTAACGTCGCTGGAGCGATGGCCGGTGCGGCCAATAAATTGGCAATCGGGGCATATAAGGAGGTACCTGGCGATAGTAGGAGCAGCAACGGTCCAGAGAAACTTTGTGCAGCAATTGAGGTTGACACTGCTTTAGCGATGCCCTTCGGAAGTATGCTGCGTAGGGGCGCCTCAATTCGTTCAGACAATGTGAGGACGGCGAATGTGGCACTTACTGAAAGGGCAAAGCCAATATCGGCCGCATAAGTCGGGTGGGTTATTAGCAGCCCCATCGTTACTAGTGCCAGTGCACCCGTTGCGCTTCCGGGCCGGCCTAATGCCATCCCTGCGAGGGCAATCATTCCCATTGCGCTAGCTCTTGCCACCGTAGGCATAGGCCCCACTAAGATCACGAAGCCAACAAGTACTGTTGCAGCGCTCAGCAGCCGAAGTCGCCGCTTCAGAAAAGCTAGCAGACCCCAAAACGTGCTAATAACAATAGCCACGTGAGTACCCGAGACCACGGCTAGATGGGCTAGCGCGGCTCGTTTCATGTTGGCAGAGGAAGTTGGCGACAGATACCTGTTGTCGCCCAGTGCCATTGCACAAACTAAAGCCCCCGCTGCGGAATTGCCGAGCCTTGAGTGTAATTTTTGTCTGCGCGAATTCGCCCAGTGAGTCCATGGATCAGCACGGCGAATTATCTTGCTTCTGGAACAGGCCAGCATTATCCTTCCCAGTCCACTGTGCCGCTTCCACGTACACTTTGCTCTGATCGTCTGTCCGGGATGGGCATGGAGGCGCTTTTCAAAAATTAACGCGGGCATGGATATTGGCCGATCTAAGACGGATATTATCTGCGCCTTAGCAAAAGCGGTGCGCTCGTTTTGTTTTGTCTCGGTAACTATTTTTGCGACTACTTGCCCCGCAGTTTGTTGCCCCAGTGGCGAAGCACTCACTTGTGATGCCTTGAGCCAGGCAGGTCCCGCGAGCGCAACCATGGAAATGAGAAGCAGGATGACCATGCCGTTAATACGCCCGACGTTTGCCTGCAGGTGCCGGCCTCCCTTGTTCATCCAAGCGCCGCCGACGGCAAGTATGGATCCTGCAGCAAATAAGAGAAGTACCAGTCCGGAAACATATTGGCTCATTAGGATAAGCAGCCAACCACCTATAGCCGCTGGCAAAAGGCGCAAGTCGGTAGTTCTCATACGCATGCCTGTCCGGATACTTTCTGGACCAACGCCGGGCCTATCCCAGACACTTGCTGTAGGTCTTCAACTTTGGTGAAAGGCCCCTGGCTTTCCCGGTGATTTACAATTCTTCCGGCCAGGGCAGGGCCTACGCCGTTTAGTTCTTGAAGATCTTTCTCGGAAGCAGAATTTAAATTTATGCAATCGGATTCGGCAGTCTGCGTACCAGGGGATTTAGGCTGAGAGAGTGCCGGTACTACTATTTGTTCCCCGTCCGTGAGGGGGCGGGCAAGATTGATAGCAGCAAGGTCGGCTCCCTTGCTTACTCCGCCAACCTTCTTGATCGCATCGTCAACCCTTGCTCCCCGTTTTAGATGTACCAAACCAGGTGTGGCCACCTTGCCGACGACGTGCACGATTACTTCGTCACCAGCAGGCGCAGAGGCCGCTTCGCTCACCTGCTGTTTAGGCGAGGAATTAGCGGGTGTGTCTGGATTGTCCATGGCGCTACCAATGCCGCACACGATCGCCACCAGCGCGATTATTATGCCCAATACTAGTGCAGAGGTAGGCCCTGGGAGAAGCCGCAACCGGCTTTTAGGAGCTCGTTCCGGTTGCGGCTTCACCGCTTTGAAGGCAGCGTTAGCTAGAGTTTCCACCGGAATTTGTTTCATGCCTCGAAAATAGGCTTACTCGCCCCTAGTTAGCTCAGCAGAAACACACCGGTTGTGGACACCTAGCCTCGATCTGCCTGTGGATATTTAGAACTCATGTATTAACGCAGCTCGCAGCTCTCTTGTGTGTCCTGGCTGAAGTAGAGCAGTGTCCCCAACCGCCTCCCGATTGAAAGCGTCTGTCATAAAGTGGCACGGTTCCATGGCAAAAGATTCGCCGGGCCGGTACTGCAACGTATCTCCGGTGAATATGTGGATTATCCCCACACCATCCTTACCACCTTCAAGGAGGCCCTCTAACGTAGTGACAGAACCGTCTGGGTGAGTCAGCCTAGTTCGCACTACACCATCTGGGTCTGGAACCAAATTCGTATATGCCAAATCAATTCCGGCTAATCCTTCAAAGTCGATTCGGCGCTCTTCGCCTCGATCGCTGAAGGTATGCGGCTCCTGCAGAGGTATAAGCGCATCGTCCACGTTTACCTTCGTACGCGCGGGAATATCTACAGTGCATGGCCCGCTCCCCTGGTACGCCAGGTACGGGTGCCACCCCAATCCCACTTTTATGGCTCGATCAGAACAGTTTGTGCACCGCAGTTCCAGCTCGAGCCTTCCACCTTCCCGAATGGTGTACGTAGCCTGCAACTTGGTAGGCCACGGATACCCTGGTACTCCCTGATTTTCAGCCTCAATGGTGACAGAATCGGGAAGAAGACGGACGAGGCTGAAGGTGGCGGACGCATACAACCCATGCAGGCCTTCGCGCAGTCCAGACGGATCGACTCCCAGATCAAATTCCTCGTTCTCGAAAGTGAACCGAGCATCAGATATACGGTTCGACCACGGCGCCATCAAGGCTCCACGGTACCCATCCAAGGACTGCATCTCTGCCTCGGTACAGTAGCCATCAATTAGTTCGTGTTCTACTCCGTCGCGCTCAATAATCCACGAAGTAACAACGCCTCGGAAGGCAGAAACGCTAGCTCGCGCGTCCGCGCAAGAAATTACCCAATCATTCATAGAAACAAGATTACTGTCTTGATGAAGAAGAGATTAGAAAACTGTCCAAATTCGTTTTCCTGGAGCCAGTAGCCCGCATCTTCAGTACAGTGGAAGGTGGAAGCAACAAATACAGGAGGTATTAGTGTCGGATTTCACTCTCCCGTCGGGCCCGCGTCCCCCAGAGAATCAGCAACACCTGCCTGAGACCCCACAGCCTCGATATGGGCAATACGCTCCCAGCGAGCACAGCTCTAACGGCTTCCCCAATGCTCCCCAGGGCCCCCTCCATTATGATCAGCTCCAACCGGGCATTATCCCACTGCGCCCACTATCGGTAGGAGACATCTTGGGCGGAGTATTCAAGCTCGCCCGCATGAATCCAAAAACTGTTTTTGGGCTAACTTTCCTTGTAGAGATCGTCCTCTTGGCAATGCTCATGCCTGTGCTCATATCCGCTCGCATGGGCTGGATTCCCCACTTCGATTTTAATAACGACAATTCCCTGGCTATGGAAGGCACTCAGCTAATCTCCTATTTACCTATCTTTATTGGCCAGATCTTGCTGATACCGCTGATGGTCTTCGTGGTAATGAAGGCTGTTGAAGGACAAAAAGTATCTATAGGGCAAACTTGGAAAGCGGTAGGCAGAAAAATATGGCGCTACCTCGGCGCGTCTATAATCCTATGGTTAGTAATGATGCTCATCTTAGTTGTAATCACCGCAACTATTGGTGGGATATTTTACGCCAGTGGAGCGTTTGAGACCATCGGAAGCGGAGGACTCGCCATCTTGTTCCTGCTTATTTTAGGAATTGGTATCCTTCTTGCTATCTCAATTGTGGCCGTTCGCTTCTCCTTCTACGGCCAGGCCATAGTCATTGAAGGAGCCGGCGCATTTGCTTCTTTAAAGCGCTCTTGGCAATTGATGTCTGGATATTTTTTGCGCTGCCTGGGAATTACTTGGCTTGGACAATTCATAATTGGCATCATTGCAGCATCCATAACTACCCCAATATCTGCTGTCTCCGCCCTAATAGCCGTGGCGATCGGCTCTGGCAACGCAGCTTCGCAGATGACGATCATTCTGGTGTTGTCAGTAATTACTTCTCTACTTGCTTCAATAATTACGCTGCCCCTGCAGACTTCCTTGATGTCACTGCTATATGTAGACGTGCGCTTCCGCAAAGAAGGGCTGGACGTAGCTCTGATCCAATATCTGACTAGCTCCGGACGATAAATGTTCCTCTTGTACTTGCCAAGTATTGCGCCATCTCCAGATGACGCCCGTCAGGCGCTTGAGGACGAGCTAGCTAAACCGGGCTATTTCGATCTTGGTGCTCTCTTAAGATATTTCTGGGAACAACTCCTAAGCCAGCTCAATCTGGCAACCATCGAGCCACCCTCTCTGGGCTGGGTACTCCCCACAATTATTATCCTGATTGTTCTGATAATAGGGTTCTTCATTATTCGGCGACTACGCAAGAATCTATCAAAAGGCACCCGTCATGACTCTGCCGCCTTGGTAGATCCGTCGATACCTGCCGAAACATATTTGGCCCAAGCAAAGAATAACTATCCCGACGCTCCAGCCCTCTCAGTGCAAGCGGCCTTCCGGGCTATTGTCCAACGAGGCGTCGAGCGCGGGCTGATAGAGGCGGTACCAGGCCAAACAGCGGGCGAGGTGAGCCGGCAGCTAGAGGCACTATTTCCTAATAATTCACCGCAAATTGCGCACGTGAATGCCTCGTTTGACGAAGCCACATACGGGCATGCCTCACTTGTTACTGAAGTCGATGCGCGCGCAGCGATTAGCCTTTACGACGAGTTATCCGCCCTCTCTCCCAGTAGCACCGCCGGTGCCGCCTCAAGCATGCCTATTCCTGCAACAATGAGGCAGGGATCATGACCAAGATGAAGGCTGTTGGTGCGCATCCAAAGGCAATATTCCGATCGAGCGCCACGCTGTTGGTGGCATCTTTCATCCTGATCGCTTTGGGGCTTTATGTACTCTGGCCCTCCGAAAAACCTCTTCCGCTAGACCCAATGAACCCAAAGGCGGAAGGCAGTCAGGCTCTTGCCCGCGTTTTAGCTAGACAAGACGTAGACCTTACTATCGTCCGCACAAAGAAGGACTTGGAAAAACAACTCTCCAAGCAGGAAAACGTCACTGTCGTCATATCCGACAATAGGGTTGGGATCGGCGAGGGCGTACCTGAGTTACTAGTCAGCAAAAAAGTAAGGCGTTCTGTAGTACTTGCACCGACAGATGAGGTGCTCGGCCAGCTGAAGACTGACATGGCTGTGCTCTCAGAGGGCATGGCCGTAGCGGATCCGCCGTCGCACTGCAACAATCTGCTTGGAAAAGCCAGGACTGTATCCAAAGTCGGACTCATGTATACCCCTATGGGTGTTATGCCCCAGGGAAGTTTCCAATGTATGAGCCAGCCCGGCGGTGCTCAGGTTGTGCTCCTCCCCCGGACTAAAGACCATCCTGAAACACTGTTACTGGGGTCAGCTAGTTGGTTCGTAAATGGTTCCATTACAGAAGATGACAATGCCGCAGCTGCGTTGGCGGCCCTCAGCCCGACCCAAAACGTAGTGTGGTACTCCCCGTCGGAATCAAACACGGCAGCCACCGGAGGCATTGGTTTTACCACGCGAGACCTGCTACCTAACTGGGTACAGCCTATGATGATCCTTCTGGCATGGGTATTCCTCCTATTTGCCTTCTGGCGAGGGCGCCGCTTCGGCCGCCTAGCCACTGAACCACTTCCTGTGGTGGTAAAAGCTTCCGAAACTACCCAATCTTTGGGCAGAATGTATGCGCAAGCCTGTGAACCCGAGCCGATGATTGCAGCCTTGCAAGAACAGTTACGCCCCCGTCTGGCGAGAGCACTTTACTTGCCCAGCTCGGCAGGCCAGCAGGCACTTGTGAGTGCACTTGCAAGGCGAAGCGGGCGCAAAGAACAAGAATTGCTTTATCTACTCTATGGCTCCCCTACAACCGAATCTGAAATGGTTTCCATGGCGCGTGGACTCACCGCCCTCGAACAGGAGGTAATCCGTGAACGAAAATAACGCCCGCGAGGCAATGATCCGCGTGCGCTCCGAAGTTGGAAAGGCTGTCGTAGGCCAGGAAGGGGCAATAACCGGACTGCTCATCGGCTTACTCACCCGCGGCCATGTGCTTTTAGAGGGCGTGCCTGGTACGGGTAAGACGCTTCTTATCCGATCCCTCGCTAGGGCCTTGGACGTAGACTTTTCCCGCATCCAATTCACCCCTGACATGATGCCAGGCGATGTGACGGGCTCGCTGATCTATGACCAAGAGAAGAAAGACTTTACTTTCAGACCAGGTCCTGTATTCACAAATCTGCTGCTAGCCGACGAAATCAACCGTACTCCGGCAAAAACTCAGTCGGCCTTGCTAGAAGCAATGGCTGAACGGCAGGTTTCCGTAGCGGGGACCGCTCGCCGTCTTCCCAGCCCTTTTATTGTCGCGGCTACCCAAAACCCTATCGAATCTGAGGGCACCTACCCACTGCCCGAAGCCCAGTTAGATAGATTCTTGCTGAAGATCCAGATGCCTGCTCCAGAGCGGGATCAAGAGATCGAAATCGTGCGCAGGCACGCTGATGGCTTCAACCCGTCCGATATAAAGGGTGCCGGACTCGAGCCCGTCGCCAGTGCGGCCGATATTGAGGAGGGGATTCGCCAGGTCTCCCAGGTGCAAATAAGCTCCGAAGTGATTGCCTATATTGTAGATATCGCCAGGGCCACCAGGCAGGCCCCCTCGCTCTCGCTCGGGATGTCTCCTAGGGCGGCTACTGCCTTGCTCGCCGCTGCCCGCGCCTGGGCCTGGTTATCCGGCAGGGATTTTGTTACGCCCGACGATGTGAAGGCACTCGTGATGCCAACCATCGCACACCGTCTGGTCCTACGTGCTGAAGCTGAGCTCGAAGGTGTTTCCATCGAGGCAGTCCTAGCTGGCGCGCTCGATTCTATCTCGGTACCGCGATGAGCATATCTTGGCGGGTTCCATTCTTAGCAGTGCTTTGCCTGCTCCCCCTGTTCTTTTTTCCCAGGCTAGAGCTGGTATATATCTGGCTCGCGGTCGTTATAGGGCTGACCATCATAGATCTGGTGGCAGCACCTTCACCACGCAAACTGCAGATACGGCGCACTGAAAACGAACCACTTCGAGCATTCGAGGAGGGTAGCGTAGGGCTTTACCTGTCCCTTCCCGGATCTCGGAAGATGAAGGTAGAGGTGCGCGACGCGTGGCCACCCAGCGTACAAGCCAAGGCCAACCGCCACCGCCTCGTCCTAATTCCTGGTAAAGAGGCAGAGGTAACTACTCCCGTCTGTCCGAAGAAGCGTGGTGTAGCCCACCCGGATTATGTGACCGTACGTTCATGGGGTCCTATGCGCCTAGCCGCTAGGCAAGTTTCCTTTACTCTACCCGGAGAACTCCGTGTACTTCCGGAATTTCCCTCTCGGAAACACTTGCCGGCAAAACTCGCCAAATTGCAGGCTGTAGAAGGTCGTGCACGGTCGCGGCAGCGCGGCCAAGGCACGGAATTCGATTCCCTTCGCGAATGGGTAGATGGCGACGACGTTCGGTCAATTGACTGGCGAGCTTCAGCCAGACATAACGACACTGTAGTCCGTACCTGGCGCCCAGAGCGAGACAGGAAGGTAATGCTGGTCCTGGACACCTCGCGTCTGTCAGCCGGCCGTGTCGAGGACGTGGCCAGATTGGAATCCGAGATGGACGCTGCCTTGTTGCTAGGCGCGGTGGCAGGACGCGCAGACGACAACGTAAGCCTGTTGGCAGGAGACCAGCTAGTACGCGTTACGGTGCCGCATACTTCCCGCACTAGTGTGCTCTCAGACTTCTCAAACGCGATGATGCCGCTAGAGGCAAAGCTGGTTGAGGCGAATTGGACAAAGCTGGCCTCGGCGATCATTGCGCAGGCCCCGCAGCTCTCCTTGCTAGTGCTGCTTACTCCCCTAGAGCCCGTTGCAGCTGCAGAAACATTGCTGCCCACGCTAGTCCACCTAGCTAAGCGGTATCGGGTTGTTATTGCTTCGATAGCTGATCCCGAGGTCGAGCAGATGCGACGGCAAACTACCGATGCCGATTCGGTTTATAGCGCCGCTGCTGCAGCGAAGACACAAGTACAAAGGCAAAAGCTGATAAATGCGGTGGCGCAGATGGGCGTCCACGTCATAGATGCCCCGCCCGAAGAAGTTCCTACGAAGCTTGTTGACCACTATCTTGCTCTCAAATCGCGGGGGCTGCTCTAGCAGTACGGTTACTTGTGGACCCTCACTACGGTGTCAAGTTCACCAAAGTCAAACATCTCTTTTGCTTTTTCAGGCGGTAGCTGTACGCACCCATGCGAGCCTCCGAAGCCTACGCCCGGACCAAACTGATGCTGCCAGTATGCGCCGTGGATTGCGTATGAGTAATGCCAGTACAAAATCCATGGCACATTCGGGGCGCGGTATGCTAGCGAGCCGTCATCGTTGTAGCCGACCATGGTTTGTATAGGCCGCTTAATGTAAACCTTATAAGTTCCCTGCGGCGTTGGGTGCTGTGGACTGCCCGGAACCATCAGGTAGGGACCTATCACCTTGTCTGCGCCTTGGTAGGCGGCAATTGTGTAGTCAGTTAGGTTGATATCGAACCATTTTTCGCCCTTGCTGGCCTGATATGGAAGCTTCTCTGCTCCAGGAGCAATCACCTTGTCCTGCCACTTTGCCGGCGCCGAAACCATGTCAAATGAGCCCGAGAACGGCTTTGTAGTGGACAATGCTGCAGCTATCTGCTGCGATAGTGCGGGGACATTATTTGCTTTTGTTCCGTCGACCTTCTTCTTTACGACCTGGGTGACATTTCCGTCCTCGGTAACGTTCCGGCATCCATCTTGAGGAACCTTAGCAGCTTCCTTTTCTTTGCTTCTGAGCCATTTTTGTACCTTTGCCGCATCGGCTGTGGCTCGTTTTGGAGCTTTCCCCAGTTTGGAGGGCGAAGTAACCCATCCAAGCTTGTCAGTCTCTGCCGCTTCGAAGGTTTTGTCGGCAGCGGCAACTTTGATTGCTACCTGCGCGAACTTCTTCGCTGACGCAAGATAGGTTTGTAAATCGCTAGCCGTGTTTAGAGGTTTCACTACCCCAGCGGAAAGATTTATCTTCTGCGAATTGCCCTCGCGAAGTACCTTTGTGAAGCCTTCGGATAGCTTTGTAGGCGCAATGCCGCGCCCTTCTTTGCCCTCCTGAATCGTGAGCGTTCCCGCGGCAACGACCAGTTCCGGTTCGACGGCCTCTTTGTAGTCTTTGGTAAGTCCCGCGGCGGCTTCGATCAAAGCGGGATAAGCATAATCCACAACTAGGTCCTCGGTGCTTCCGCTGACAGGTATTAGGAAGTAGTCCCAGAACGAGCGGTGCGCGAATACCTTTTTCGCGCTCTCCTCTGCGCTGACACTAGCCCCCAATTCCTTTCCAGTGAAAGAGCGAGATTTTACGCCTTGACCGGTAACCTCAAGGGAGGCATTTTGGGCATGTTTACGGATAAGGGCAGCTACCTCAGACTGATTTTTTCCCGCAATAGACACCCCGGAAATGCTCTGCCCAGGGAGCCCTTTGTCATGAAAATAAAACCAGTATGCTCCGCCTGCTGCCAGGGCTAATGCTAAGGCCAACAGCGGTAAAAAGATCTTCGCCCTCCGCGACATATTCACCCAACTCTTATTTCTTTATCTTCCTGCCAAGACTTAGTGATGTCTCCATCGTTACCGTGATTGTAGGCATATCTTCCCAGTCCAAACACATACACGAAGAAAAGCACCTCAGCAACGATACCAATGCCAATGCGGACGGCGGTGGGCAGTCCAGAGGGCGTAACGAACCCCTCTAGTGCGCCGCATACGGCTAGGACTAGTACCAACCCAATTGCAATTCCGGCAACTGTGCGTCCCGCATTAGCAAGGGCCTCGCCTCTAGTTCTATCTTTCGGACTTATCCACGACCAAAAAAGGTAGAGACCGGCCCCGCCCGCCACGAACACGCTAGTGAGCTCCAGTGTGCCATGCGGCAAAATCAATCCGAAGAACTGTGCTCCTGCCCCATGATTTATTAGTATTGCCGCAGAAACGCCCAAGTTAGCCACATTTTGATAGAGCAAAAAGATCACCGTGAGCCCCAGCATGCCCGTAGCAATACAGGTAGCGGTAACCCACGCATTATTGACCCACACGCTGAAGGCAAAATGACTGGCAGCATACTCGGAGTAATAATCTGCAAAGTCATGCTCTACTAGTTGTCGAATTCGTTCCGGCGTACCAATCAAACTCTCGAGAGACGGATCATGAATGATGCGCCACGCTATAAAAATGCACACTGCTAGGCTTGCCGCCATCGTTGACATCCACCACCAACGCAACTTGTAGAGTGCTGCTGGGAAAGTCGAGGTCAAAAAATGCGATGCCATCTTCAAGGACGGACGAGTCGCAGAGCCCATCCTGCGTCTGGTCCTAGCGAGCAGCATCGACAGTGAAGCCACTAGGGACGGATCAGGCTCAGTTGTGCGCAGCTGCGACAGATGCGTGCTAGTTCGCTGATAAAGCTCTATAGCCCTATCTGCTTCAGCAGCGGTGAGCTTCCTCTTTTTAGTAAGCTTTTCGAGTTCTCGCCACCGCGGTTCGTGTATATTTGCATACGCATCTATGTCCATGCCTTTAGCTTACCGAACCTGTATGCTCGAAGGCGTGGCGACTAACGAAACAGACGAACTCATTGCAGGCGAGGGCGTAGCCCTGCTGATTCCTCCGGCTGCACCCGTAATCCGGATCTGCTGTGGCATCTTGGACCTGGTTCTCTACGCCTCTCTGGCTATCCTCATGCTGTACTTCTTCATAAAGTACGGCCCCAGCTTGGACGAGGCCCTTGTCAAAGCAGCACTTATACTTCTTATGGCTTTTTCTATCCTGATTCTTCCTGCCACAGTCGAGTACCTGTCAAAAGGCAAGTCTTTGGGGAAGCTGATTGGCGGAATGAGGGTAGTTCGGATAGATTCGGGCCCAATCGTCTGGCGCCAGTGCTTTACCAGGGCGCTCATGGGGCTAATCGAAATCTGGACCATACAAGCTATCTCTGTCGTTTCAGTCCTAGTGGAAAAACGTTCTCGGCGAGTTGGTGACTTGGCAGCAGGCACTTACGTAATCCGCGAACGCATGCCACTGCGCATCCCCACTCCTCCGCAGATGCCCCCGCAACTTGAGGCATGGGCCAAAACTGTCGATCTTGGAGGCATCAGCCCTGGGCTCGCCATTGCCATGAGGCAATTCATAACCAGACGCGACCTATTTAGCTCCGCCGGCGGACGTTCCCTCGCTGAGCAGATTATGAGGCAGGTATACGTAGCGGTACTGCCACGGCCGCCACAGGCACCGCCAGAACAGATAATTGCCGCTCTTCTTGCTGAGCGCACCAACCGGGAATCTACCCGCCTACAAGCGGAAGAGCGTATGCGAACCCACCTGCTAGGAACTAAATAAACCCCTTACAGTTGGGACAACCTTTCGACAGATAATTAGTGGGGCCAGCGCTAGCTGGCCCCACTAATTATCTAGAGCCTATTTCTTCGGAAGTACGACGTTCACCAGCTTCGGTGCCTTGACGATGACACGCATGGGCTCGCGGCCACCTAGTGCCTCCTTCACCGCGTCCGTCGAAAGCGCTGCCTCCTGCAACTCTTCAGCAGAAATTGAGGGCGACACTGAAAGCCTCTCGCGCACCTTGCCTTGAATCTGCACAATACAGGTAACTTCGTCCTCTTCCAGCAAGGACTCATCAGTTACCACGGGGAAGGACACGCGGGCGATGGAGTCTTCGTGTCCCAAAATCTGCCACAATTCCTCGGCGATGTGCGGGGCGACAGGCGAGAGCATGAGCACTAGCGGCTCAACTGCCTTTCGCGGTACCTGCTTCAAACCGGTCAGGTGGTTATTCAGCACGATCATCTTGGCAATCGCCGTATTGATGCGCATATTGTCGTATTCGACAGTCACATCGGCAATCGTGCGAGCCAGAAGCTTTGCAGTCTTCCGATCAAGTTCTTCCTCGGTGACAGTTACCTCTCCGGTGTTTTCATCGAGGACGTTTCGCCACAGTCGCTGCAAGAATCGTTGGGAACCAACAACGGCGCGGGTCTCCCAGGGACGGGACATGTCAAGCGGCCCCATCGACATTTCGTATACGCGGAACGTGTCGGCACCGTATTCTTCACACATCTGGTCGGGAGTAACGATGTTTTTGAGGGACTTCCCCATTTTGCCGTATTCCTGGGTGACTGGCTCTCCTTGGTAGGTGAAGCCAGATTCCTCGTCGCCCTCGACCTCGTCTGCGGGCACATATTGACCGCGCCCGTCAGTGTACGCGTATGCCTGCACATAGCCCTGGTTGAAGAGCTTGTGGAAAGGCTCCGAACTAGACAGATAACCAAGGTCAAAGAGCACTTTGTGCCAAAAGCGAGCGTAAAGCAGGTGAAGCACGGCGTGTTCCACGCCGCCCACATACAGGTCAGTTCCGCCAGAGGCACCATCTGAGCGCGGACCCATCCAGTAGGCTTCGTTCATGGGATCCACGAACTGGCCGTCATTATTCGGGTCAGTGTAACGGATCTCGTACCAACAAGAACCCGCCCAGTTCGGCATCGTATTTGAGTCGCGATAGTAGGTTTGCTTACCTTCGCCCAGGTCAAGTTCTACACTCAACCAATCTCGTGCCCGTCCAAGCGGAGGTTCTGGCTCCGACTTAGAATCGTTGGGATCAAAGACTCGCGGGTTGAAATCATCCAGTTCCGGCAAGGTCACCGGAAGCATGTCCTCGGGGAGGGCATGAACGCGCCCATCCTTCGAATAGACCACCGGGAATGGTTCCCCCCAGTAGCGCTGCCTAGAGAAGAGCCAGTCACGCAACCTGTAGGTGGTGGCGGCATGACCATGGCCGGTCTGCTCCAGCCCCTGCACCATCGCCGCGATTGCCTCTTTTTTGTTCTTACCGTTCAGGTCAATAGAATCGTTGGCAGAATTCATGAGCACGCCGTCGCCGGTCCAGGCTGCTTCACTGGGGTCAAAACCTTCTTCCGGCGAAATGGTGGTGATGATATCCAGATCAAACTTCTTAGCGAATGCGAAGTCGCGCTCATCGTGTGCTGGCACCGCCATAATGGCGCCCGTTCCATAGCCCCAAAGCACGTAGTCGGCCACAAACACTGGAACCGGGACACCACTGACCGGGTTCGTAGCAAAGATACCGGTGAATACGCCAGTCTTTTCGGTTGCATCACCACGTTCTTCGTCACTCTTCGCAGCGGCCTGGAGCCGGTATGCCTTCACAGCCTCCTTCGGGGTCGCCGCACCGCCGGTCCACGCCTCCCTGGTACCCTCAGGCCACTGAGCTGGCACATGCAGGTCGTCATTTTGCGGATCCGAATCGCCCAGCAGAGGATGTTCAGGAGCAATAACCATGAAGGTTGCTCCAAACAGAGTGTCCGGCCTGGTCGTGTACACCTCTAGGGAAGAAACATCAGATCCGGCAGAATCAGCCAAATCGAACGTTACGTTCGCCCCATGCGATTCACCAATCCAGTTCTCTTGCATTGCCCGCACCTTGTCGGGCCAATCAATAGTTTCCAGGTCCTTGGTAAGCCGGTGGCCATATTCCGTAATCCGCATCATCCACTGGCGCAGCTTCGACTTGTAGACCGGGTAATTGCCACGTTCGGAGCGGCCCTCGGAAGTAACTTCCTCGTTTGCGAGCACAGTGCCAAGGCCAGGACACCAGTTGACCGGCGCATAGGACACGTAGGCGAGCCGGTAGCTATCTACGATATCGGCCTGTTCCTTCTTAGACAGTTCTGCCCACTCGCGACCATCTGGTGTCTGCCGAGTTCCGTCCTCGAACTGGGCAATCAGAGTCTCGATAGGCCGCGCACAGCCCTTGCCGCCTTCACGGTTTTGCGCATCCGGGTCGTACCAGGAACTAAAAATTTTCAAGAAGATCCACTGAGTCCACTTGACGTATTCGTTGTCAGTAGTGGCGAAAGAACGACGCTTGTCATGAGAGAGGCCGATCTGCCGCAGCTGCCTATTCATGTTTGCAATGTTCTGTTCGGTAGTTACCCGAGGATGCTGCCCGGTCTGAATCGCGTACTGCTCAGCAGGCAGGCCGAAAGCATCGTAGCCCATGGTGTACAGCACGTTCTTGCCGAGCATTCGCTGATACCTGGCAACCACGTCAGTCGCGATATAGCCAAGCGGGTGCCCCACGTGCAGCCCTTTCCCTGAAGGGTAAGGGAACATGTCTAGGAGGAAGAAAGGATCGGCCTCGGCCAGAGGGCCTGCAAGGTCTCCTACCGGGTTATCGGCAGCAAAGGTCTGTTCAGTTTCCCATTTGTCCTGCCATTTTCTTTCAATCTGGCCTGCCAGAGCGGCGGTATACCGGTGAGCAGTCTCTTCAGCCATGAATCTTGTCTCCTCCTTGCGGCGTTATCGCCTCAATCCTAGGTCATTTAGCCCCAACCATTGAAACTAGCTCACAATCCGACTTCCAAATTCATAAGATTGAAGCGGTATAACAAGGAGGATAAATGTCCGTTTTCACCCAAATCATCGATGGGCAAATTCCCGGCACTTTCGTCTATGCGGACGACGTGGCGGTTGCGTTTATGACTATCGAGCCGGTAAATGCCGGTCACACTTTAGTTGTTCCCCGCCAGGAAGTGGAGAGCTTCTGGGAGGCTGACGAAAAGCTTTTCAGCCACCTTGCCGTGGTTGCTAAGCGGATCGGCGCGGCCCAGCTAAAGGCTTTCGACTGCGAGCGCGCTGGTTTAGTCATTGCCGGTTTCGACGTTCCACACCTGCACCTGCACGTCATCCCGGTTCATGGTGAGGGCGAACTCAACCTTGCTAATGCAGCACAGGCTTCCCCTGCCGAACTGGACGAGGCGGCCACCAAACTCCGCCGCGCACTTGTGGATGCAGGTTTTGAGAAGCTCGTGCCAAAGGATCTTCACTCGCTCAAGTAATGGCACAAAAGATGGCGGCGGCCACCGGGTCGCCGATCGTCTTTTCTTTTCCATTTACCACCACTTGCATAACTCCGGCGTACGTCTTGTGTTCAGCTACAAAGACTTCCGCACCGGGTAACAGCTCCTGTGCAATTACTTCCTTCAGGATTAGCGGATCTTCGTCGGAGACGCGTTCTATGCGTGCCAGCGCTCCCTTGTCGACCGCGCTCAGGCGAACCCATTGGGCGTCCTCGACACTGCCGTCAGCTGCGGGAATCGGGTCACCGTGTGGATCGCGTCTAGGGTGGCCCAGGACCTTGTCAATGCGCCCTAAGAGGCGCTCCGTGACAGCGTGCTCCAAAATCTCGGCTTCCTCGTCTACTTCCTCCCAGGTGTAACCAAGAATGTCCACCAAGAAGGTCTCCAGTAGCCGGTGCTTGCGCACGAGCTGCACCGCCAGTTCGTACCCCTGTTTCGTTAACCCTATGCCGCGGTAACGTTCGTGTTCGACCAGTCCGGCGTCCACCAGACGACGAATATTTTCCGAGGCCGTAGAGGGCGCCACGGCCATTGCGGCAGCTAGAGAGTTGGTTCCTACATGGGCATCTTCAAATTCTGTTGCCGAGTAGATGTATTTCAAATAGTCCTCGGCCATCGCAGAAAGATCCATTTACAACACCAACGCAATCTGGTCCGCCATTGCCAAGACGACCACAACCGCGCCAACGAGATAGGTAAGCACAGTTGGAGCCCACGGGTAAGCGGACAGGAAAGAACCCACCGCCCCGTCTGGATTGCAAAGGCGCGCAGCCTTACCAATTAGCATCCACGCCATAGCAATGGCGACCACCCACACCACAAGGCAGTAGGGGCACAGTGCCCCAAAAACGACAATGGACTGGTAGAGGAAGAACGCCACAGCCCCCAATCCCACAATTCCACCAGCGGCACCCAAGAACCAAGCTACCTTCGGCAAGGCAACGTCCATGGCAAGTAGAAGTGCTACCGCGACTGCAAACGCAAAGATCGCAGTTCCGACTAGGGCGTTGGGCACCCCAAGCAAGTGCGCTGCCGGCGACATCAGGGACTTGCCACACCCCACCAGTGGGTTGATGTCGCAAGCCAAAGCTGCATCTGGATTCTTTAGATGCGAAAGCTCTGCCTTTACCAGGGCAATGGAGGCCGCCATCCCGACTACCGAAAGCAGCAGAAAACATTCCGCCCAAGTGCGGCCTACCCCGCTATGCTCGTTCAAAATCTCTCCAAACACTCTTCCAATCTGAAGCTAGTTTAACCGGGATTGACATCCCATTGCGCTACAGCTTCAGGGCAACGCGATGCATGTCACAGGGAGCCAATTTGATATCTGAACAGACGTAGCGCTACAGTAGTTCTCGGACGTTTTGAGAAACAAACGCCTGCGCCATTAGCTCAATTGGCAGAGCAGCTGACTCTTAATCAGCGGGTTGGGGGTTCGATTCCCTCATGGCGCAC
>NZ_JASONH010000009.1:0-74003 GCF_030217145.1 Winkia sp. UMB3158
GGGACCGACACTAAGCCGGGCGACGCCCACAAGCCGGACACCCACCCAGGCACCGACACCAAACCAGGGACCGACACCAAGCCGGGCGATACCCACAAGCCGGACACCCACCCAGGCACCGACACCAAGCCGGGCGATACCCACAAGCCGGACACCCACCCAGGCACCGAAGTAAAGCCAGGCACAGAAGAAACTCCTAGCATCGGATCTCAACCGGATGTGGGGACGAAACCTGATCCCAAAGCTCGCATCGAAGCAGAGGCTCGTTTAAAGGCCGCTCAACAGGTTAAGAGTGAAGCAGAGAGTGCCCTTAAGGCTTCTCAAGTCATATCCGCTGGCGCAGACCAAGTATTAACTAAGGCACGCGCTGACTTGGAGGCAGCTCAAGCCAAACTTGGAGCTGCCCAGGAAGAACTCGGTGGGGCAAAGGCTCGACTAGCAGCTGCTCACAGCAGCATTCCGACAGACGCCGTGGCAAGGGCAGAAAAAGCTGCTAAAGATGCTACCGAGAGGTTGAACGCAGCTCGCGCTAAGGCAGAGGCGGCACAAGCAGTCGCGACTACTGCTGCTGCTAACACCGCGACGGCTCAGGATGCATATACCAGCGCCCTCAAGGCTCTCAAAGATGCTGAAGCAGCTTCCGCCGAGGCAAAGCGCTTTGATTGGGAGAAGATGTCCGAAGCTCAGCGTCTAGACTATGTGAACCACCGAGTCGCTGAGATGACCAACGAATACCGCAGCCAGGGAGGCCTTGAAAAGCTCCCTATGGTCAAGCGATACAACGCTCTAATGACTGAGTTCGCAAACTGGGTTGCCGAAGACCCGAAGGATGCACAGGGTAACGACAGGCGTCTAAACCACATACCCACTGTGGACGAGAATATTCCCGGGGCTACCCGTGAGGATAAGGAGCGGTTCCTGATAACTCGGACTTTGGGAGACGACCAGATATACGCAGCTGCTGAAAACATGTCATATAGAAGTGGCTACGGGGTCGACAGCCAAGAGACTGCAGATGCACTGGCAAAATCGATATTCACTGGCCTGACAAATTCCAAGGGACACAATAGGAATTTCCTGAACCCATCAATCAATGCCGCGGGTTCCGGTCTGGGATATAACAAAGCAACCGGCGTATTCATCTATATTTGGCGCGGTCTTGGTTTCGCACAACCGAACCAGCCAGTGGATGTGTATACAGTAGCTTCAACCAAACATTTGGCGGGATCTGATGCTATTGCGGGGGTTTCCTATAAAGATAACCGGTACGTGCTTGCTGGCGACTACAAGAACAACAAGACTTCAGCGGACTACCAGAAGATCAAGGCCCCGCTCTCCGAGGGACTGACCGGTACGCTAGCTACTGCCCCAACGACAGATGGTGGAATAGACACCGCTGATGCCCAGGAAAAGGTAGCCGCCGCACAAGCACAGCTCGACTCTGCTAAGCAAAAAGAAGTCAAAGCCGTTGAAGCCGCTACCGTCGCAAATTCTGCAGTGGAGAGCGCTACTACTGCAGCGAATTCTGCCAAGGCAGACCTCGAAAGCAAGACGCAGCAAGCTAACGAAGCTCAGGCTGCACTAATAACCCAGGCACAGACTGCGGTGGATGCCGCTCAGAGCAGGGTTACCACTGCCCAGAGTAGCGTAGAGGACGCTAAGAAGGCGCTAGGCGCTGCAGAAACTAACAAGCAGGCTGCAGATGCAGTGGTAAAGGCAAACACTGCCAAACTTGCCGAAGCAGAGGCTAACGTTGCAACAGCCGAAAAGGAGGTTGCAGCTACCACAAACTAAGCTGCCTGCCACCTCATGGGTCCCGGCCTTATTAGCCGGGACCCATGAGTTTATAAATCTATTGTGGTACCGGGGCGCAAAACAACGACAATACAAAGCTGCTACCCCTCCATTCCTCCGTCAACACAAGGGCGTGCGAGAGATGGTTCAAGCTCAAAATGGCATCGTAGCTACGTGCTCCTGCAGTTTTAGCCTCACACTGTAAACAGCTAGTGCCCCCACAAATTAGGTGAGCCTGGCTGCCACAAGCAGCCTCGGAAACATGCTACTCCTGCACACGAATTAGGGTCTTAGTCCCCTACGACGGCGAATTACGATGGCGGTTATAAAACCACTGAGACAAACCTCCGAGAAATGATCCCTGTAGCTGGGGATAAAAAACAATTCTTCCTAGAAAATCTTGACGAAACCCATCGCGAGAACATAACAATGCCACCTGGTTGTCACCCGGCGGCTCTGGAGAATGGAGTTTTGAGACGGTGGTTCTGACTGGTATCTAAGTATTCCTAGCTCTTCCCATCTCTAGGGTAGGAGTCATTGAGTCGATCGACTACCTACTTAACAAAGGGGAACGCTAGCCGCGGGCTGGCAAGCCCAGTCCCCCAGGTTCCTCTAACAAAGTAGAGACAGTGATTATGGAAACGATTTCGAAGGGAAGGAGCATCAGTAACCTCCCACGCATCTTTACGGAAAGGATTCAGTCCTATTAGCCGATGAGCATCGCGCCGAAACAGCACGCGCGGGGGCAAACGCAGCACAACTAGCGAAGGTTTTAGGAACCTCCAAAGTTTCCATATCCCGCCGCTGGCGCGGCGCGGTTGCGTGGTCCTTGGATGAATTGGACGTCGTAGCTCGGTATCTCGAAGTGCCGCTTTCGGCGCTATTAAAGAAAAATGCCCCGGCGCATGGCCGGGGCGAAGAGCTCCCGCGGTTGGACTCGAACCAACAACCATACGATTTTAAACCCAGGGTGTAGCCTCACACCTTCAGAGCCCTAAACCTCTTCCTACCTGGCCTAACACTGATGTATCGTCTCGACGTGAAATCAAAGTGACGTTTTATTGACGTTTTATTGACGGAGAACCAAAAATTTTCGTGGCTGTATTTGCCATTTATGACGAGATTACTGACTACCGTGCAAGTGGCAAAAATACTCTCCTGTTCCGTGCGCACGCTCCAACGGTGGCGCGAAATGGGGACTGGGCCCATATGGGTAAAACTAGAAAACTCGACCGTCCGATACGAGTACAACCAAGTATTAGATTGGATCGAGAGTCAAAATGCCTAGGCCAAAAACAAACCCAACAGACTATAGCGAAATCAAGTTCCGCAAGGCCGGACCCGCATGGGATGCCGTCTGCTATTACACTAATGAGCTGGGTACCTACAAGCGGGTTACCGCACGGGGCAAGACCAAAGGGGCGGCCCGGGCCAGACTGGAAGAAAAACTGGCCCCAAAGCCCCACCTTTCGGGGGTGCAGGCCCCTAAAACCTTAGATGAGCTCATTGGAATTTACGTGCGCTCTCTAACCGGCAGGGTTAGCCCACAGTCCCTAGAAACCTACAACACTCTGGCGAAAAGTACAGCCCACTATATTGGGCCGCTCCCGCTAACGGCGGTGAACACCCCCGAGCTGCAAACCCGCCTAGATGTCGTCGTAAACGCCGGGATGGTCAAGCGGGCGAGAGAAATCCGCTCGCTAGTATCCAGGGCCCTAAAATACGCGACCAGGCGCGGGTGGGTAGAGCGCAACTTTGCTGCTGATACCGAAGTAACCGCCCCCAGAAAGGGGAAGATACGCACACTTGAAATGGAAGAAGTCGCCAGACTACGCACCCTAGTTCCCTCGGTGCGGGCCAGGTCAACGCAAGAAGACCACCGGGCGCAAAACTTCGTTAGTTTATGCTTTACGTCATCTCTGGTTACGACATCCACCGTGGCCTCCATCTGTGTTGCCAGATAAATAATAGCCTGCTCTAGGCTAACTGAGCCCGCATCTTCCAGCAGGTACCTACGAGGCTCTTATGGGATCAGCGTGTAGGCCATAGGAGGCCTGCGCCTTAGTTTTGGGAATGTTTATGCAGGCCGCGCTCCGATAGTGTGCTTTGGTTAGGGTTCCCTAACTAATCCCATTATCTTCCATGAGAGGAGTCTTTGTGCGAAGAAAAGCAGGAGCCGTATTGGCCCTGGGCGTTATCGCCTCACTTAGCTTTAGCAACGTTGCTTTGGCTACGGACAAGGCCGAAATTGACCCCACCTTGCGTGAGTGTATCTCGGTGCAATTAGGCCGGGGCCAGTACGGGACAGTAACCGCTGAAGACCTGGGCAAGATCACTGAGCTGAAGTGCGCAACTTTGGCCGATCTTGACAAACTGGAAAACCTGACCAGTTTCGAATTCGAACCACACCGGATGAATCCCCCAGGCATTTCCGGCAAGTTTGCGTCTCTAGCCAAGCTGAAGAAACTAAAGAAGCTCTCCCTGCGTGATGCTGGAGTGAAAAACCTTAGCTTTCTCTCTTCTATGACGCAGCTGGAAGAGTTAAACCTGAACAGCTATGACACGGCTATAGAAAAGTACGGGCAGATTTTCTCTAACGAGATCCGCGACATCACCCCACTAGCCCCACTAACCAACCTGAAGGTGCTAAAGGTCAACAATGCTCTGCTGCGCGACATCTCTACTGTGAAGAAGATGCCGAAGCTAGAAGAACTCGACTTAGGGCACGTACGCGGGGTTAGCAAAGAAGATAGCTCTTATAAGCTCCGCGATATTAGTGCGCTGGCAGGGCTTACTAACCTGCGCAAACTTAACATTGAGCACAACGCGGTCGCAGATCTTAGCCCACTAAAAGGGCTCAAGAAGCTGGGCTACGTCAACTTCAACAACAATCGTGTCATCGACATGGCCCCGGTGTGTCATGTATCCGATATTGCCGCCCGCGAGCAGGTCGCCTCCATGACGGTGAAGATGGGCAAGCTAGTGCCTCCGTCGGATTGTTCGGGCCCGCTAGACATCGATAAGCAAAACGACTACCACTCTTTACCACATGAGTTTAAGACCGAGGGCGAAGTGGATACTTTTGCTTTCTCTTCAGGTAAGTCGGGGCAGTCGGGCTTCAACGTAAAGGTCACCTACACCGTAAGTCAGACCAAGCCGGCAGATCCTGCCCCGGAGACCTCCGAGTGGCAAAATCTTGACTCCGGCACTGATTGCACGGCCCGCAAAGGTAAGAAGTCGCGTACCAAGACGACCTACACTTGGGTTGACGATGCGACTGGTACCGGCTGGGTGCTAAAGGCGGTTACGGATGTGGAAACTGCCCAGCGCGATCTTAATGAAAAAGATTTGAAGGCTTGCGCAGGCCCGAAACCTGCTGACGAGGTTACTACTACGGACTGGGAAGACATCCCTGGAACCCTCAGCATGGACTTCTATAACATTGAGCAACAACGTACGAAGACCACTATTTCGTATAAGTGGGATGCCGCTAAGGCCACTTGGGTCAAGGGCGAGCCACAGGTGGAGGTTGAAAAGCGCGAGCGCCCTCTAACCGAGCAAGAGATCCGGGACAACACACCTAAGCCTGCCGGCGAATATAAGCACGAGATCAAGAAGAAGCGCAAGGAAGAAAAAGACTGTAGGACTAAGACTGTTACGCTCACCCACACTTTTATCACTGCCCCGTGGAAATGGAGTTTGTCTTCACACAAGTGGGTTCCTGACTATGACAACGAACGTCGGGTAGTAGAAACTGATAAGCCGCGTCCCATGAGCGAGGCCGAGCTGAAAGAATGCCCTGCTGATGCGCCAGAGCCGAAGAAGAATGAGGGCCCCTGGCTTGTGGTGGTTGGCAGTTTCGATGCCAAGACTAAGACCCTAGAAGAGTCCCGCCTGGTAACGACTATCCCCTATAAGTGGGACGCCGGGACTAAACAGTATGTTTTGGACGAGGCCAATAAGACTAACGTAACTGAGAATCGCCGCCGGGACTGTACTAACGATGAGCTGAAGGACTTGCTACAGAAACCTGAGGCCAAGGTTGTGAAGGCCGATTGGGTTGAAGGCGATAAGGATTGCAAGGCGAAGACTGTAAAGCGGACTCGGGAGGTGGAAACCTCCCAGCCGACCTGGGATGCCGCTAAGCGGGATTGGAGCTTTGGCCCAGCGCAAGTAAGCGTAGAAGAAGGCACAAGGGATATGACTGAGGCCGAAATCAAGGCTTGCAGCGTGACCCCACCAGCCCCGGGGCCCGGAACTGACGCCGGCACACAGACTGACCCGGCTAAACCCGGAACCGATGCTGGTACTCAAACTGACAAGCCAGCCGGTACCGACAAGCCTGGCGCAGACAAGCCTGACACAGATGCTGCAAGGCCCGGTACTGGCGCCGGCACACAGACTGATCCGGCTAAGCCAGGGGTCGATGCTGGTACTCAAACTGATAAGCCAGCCGACAAGCCGGGGGTCGATGCTGGTACTCAAACTGATAAGCCAAGCACCGATGCCGGTACCGACTCAGACAAGCCTGACACAGATGCTGCAAAGCCCGGTACTGGCGCCGACAAGCCAGGCAACGACACTGGCAAACCAGCTGGCAAACCGGCACCAGCTAAGCCTTCCACCAAGTCGGCAACGGCGGGGCCTGCTGGCCGGGCTAAGGCCGAGACCCTGGCAGCCACAGGCACTAGCGTGCTTGCTCTGCTAGCGGCTTCGACCCTACTGGGGGCCGGTGGCGCAATAATGGTGGGGCGCAAGGTGAAAAACCAGTAACATAACCAATAAGTAATGTGGCTTGGCCGCGTTACGGGCCCGGGACGGATACGCCCGTCCCGGGCCTTTATCATTGAATAATGAGCCCCAATATTTTGTATTTATAAGAAGTAGCTACAGGCACCGACCCCATAGCGGTCGCAGGTCATAACAGCGCCAACCCGCAGCCACGACTCCGCCCAAAGCAGCCGGTAATTTATATGACTGCTACGACTCTGGCCGGATAGTTTACTTCTGCAAGCGAGATGCCCCCTCTTTCGGAATGTAGCCACTTATTATCGCCAGCGTGCAAAATCAGCTTGCCAGAACAGTCCTCTACCCCAACCCCACAGGCAGGAAGCGCAAGGAAGTCATGTTGGACAGTATTTTCCCATTTTGCAGCCCCATAGTGGGGGTATCTACGACTTCGATTTGTAGGTCTTCCCATTCTTCACTTGCTAGCGTTACTCCACCTTCGGAGCGCAGCCGTAAAATGCCGGTTTTATCGCGGGAGATTTTTGCAACTACGCCTTATAAAAGTGACCGTTGCATCCTTGTGGATGAATGTTGTTTTAATGGTGTAGCCGCACTCTACGGTGTCAATCTTTGTAGTCATGCTGACTAATTACAGCATCGCGACAGGGGCGAATTTCGACTGTAAGCCATTTATATGGAAACGACGGCCGCCCCCGTTTCGGCTTTTGTATCAGGGAGGAAATGTTGTAAACAAGGAACAGCTTTTATGTCAACAAAACTTCGACACCAAATGTGCTTATCTGCTGCATAATGAACGCGAGCACAGGTACATGTTCGAAGATTACGACCCGAATGTCGGCGACTTACGCGACGCCGCCGGAGTATGGTTTGACGCTTGCATCAAAGCCATCGACGATTTCGCCATCTGGCAAGAAGACAAAGACCCTCTTTAAACTCTAGCCGAGGTTAGACGAAAGACCCTAGGCGGTGCAGACGAGTTCTACCTACTTGCCCTAACCTTAGTCACTTCCCTAATGAGCGGGGATGCGGACGGGGTAAAGGCCTTTTGGTAAGCCTACGATGTGGAGGGCCTGCATGAGGTGGTCGGGTTCCTGCCTCTTGTTGCAGCCTGCTGTGGAACTTATTTGGTCGGCGAAGAGCGGGCCCACATGGCTTTTCTCAATCAGGCTGACCTGTATGGGGTTATGGCCTCCCACCTGGACGTATAGGCAGGCTCCTACAAGTTAGGGCGGCAATGGCTTTGAATCCGCAACCCCCTTGCGTAAAATGAAAACCGTATCCGATATGAGTGGTTTTGCTTAAGGCAGTTGGCAGCCTCTCTAGTGTCACGTTGGAGACGGATACGCCTAGCTGCGAAGACTTGTTCGACGCTTCGCAGCTAGGCAAACAATTTGCTACCGGAAAACGGCCGGAATCCCAAAAAGTAAACGTAAAGCTACCGAAGTGGCAACCACAGTAACCCCCATAGCCAGCCATTTATATTTGCCATCACAGTCAGAGACATAAGAGACTAGGCCTAGGACACTTAAGATAACCAACGGCAGCACAAACAAGACACAACTAGCATGTGCAAGCCCCTCAAAAGCCACCCTGCCTGCGCAAACCAGCGCAGCAGCCCCAGTGCAGATTGCAACGTAACCTTTGCGGCCCGCATTCTTATGCGACATCAACTTTGTGCCCCTACAGAAGTGCAAAAACGATCGCTCTGGCTGCGACACCGGCAGCCCAAGACGGGACCTTAATTGACGTTAGGGCGTTGGTGATCATATTTTCGATCGTCCCTTCAAATCCTGTAGCGACATTTAGGGCCTTCATCACTGTTTCATAGCCTAAATATTTCTTCACCGAGTTGGGAACTGGCAATTTATTTATTGTTGCGTTCCAAGCCTTCTTCCCGATCCCCCTTATGGCTTTTATTGCAGCCTTGATAGCAGCCTTAGCGGCCGCCCCCTTAGGCCCTCTTTCTTGTTGTATAGCCCTCAGATCCTGTTGCAGTTCTAAGCATTCGCCGTACTTCCCATTAGCAATCATTTCTTGCTTGAAAAGGCTCCTAACTAGATCGTGATCAATATCGCTTGTTTCCAGAGCAGGAATTGATGCTATTGACTCAGGTGCCTCAATCGCAGAGGCCGCACCTACGCCAGACATAGTTAGCACACTGGTAACCATGACAACGACGAATGCTCGGGCTGTAGTTTTCACAGGAATTACCCATTCGTCACTGAATGCCATAACTTCCCTACGCGGGGTTCACCTCAGTAGGGATAAGTAATGGTAGTCACAGCAGGTTGATCGGGTCAATGTAGTGATTGATAATCCCCGGGACCCCCACCGGGGCAACATTCCGTAACACCTACCGCCCCGTCAGGGCAGACTACCGTTCGTACTTATCCTGCCGTCCTATATAGTCTCTTACCTTTTGCGCGGCCCTAGGGGATACAAAAGTCTGCACGTACCCGTTCTCGTCGGCATCAGGATTGCCTTTACCGACGAATATGGGCTTGCCTTTCACTCTCGACTGGTAAGGTCGCGTGGCCCCTTTATAGGGTCTGGGCTTAGGCTTCGGTTCAGGCTCCACCTCTGGCTTCGGTTCTGGTTCCGCCTCTGGCTTCGGTGGCTCAACCGGCAGGGCCCCGCCCTCCTTTTTCGGCTTATTAGCCCCGGCGGCAGGCAATTCGTCAGCGCCCTCGAGAGCTTCAGTCTGACCGCCAGCACCACCAGGATTGCCGGGGGTTACCTCTTGGCCGCCTCCACTGTCGGGGGCCCCACCTTGGCCGTCAGGCTTATCCTCAGCAGTATCCTTCTTGGGGCTGAGGAACCCCTCTTTACCAAAGTCTTCAGGCAGAATTCCCTTGCCTTCGGCAAGCCCATACAAGTAGCCGAACTCCCTGTTGTGAGCCGCTTCCCTCTCGCGCTTTGCCGCATACTCGGCCTTCTTCATCTCGCGCTCTCTTGCCTTATCCTGGCTCTCTTCAGCATGATCCTGGCCATCCTCAGCCCTTAAACTATGCTTCCTAGCCTTCATCACCAGGCCCTTAGCCCCGCCTGCAGTACCCGAAAGGCCCTTCTTGCCAAAGGACTTAGCAACAGAACCAGCCTTAGAACCAGCCATCGGGTTGAGCCCGGCCCCGAACCCGCGCCCGGAAGACCCCGAACCCATAGAACCAAGCTTGCCCCCAAGATTAGAAGCCATCGCCTGCAACTGATTAGAGGTTCCCACACCCCAAGAAATAGCACCCCTTGAGCGTTAGCGGGGACTTCACCTTGAAGACCCTCGTAAACAAGGCGTGAATACCCAGCAAGGACAAGAACGGGCCAAGCCCAACCATCATAGTTGAAGTAAAGCCAGCTAACCCACTAGTGCCACCCGCAAAAATCTGCGCCATAGTCTGCGACAACATCGTGACCGTAGACAAAATAAACGTAGTAAGCACCGTCAATAGCGAGTAAGAGAACGTCGGCTTTAAAATCCCCGCCAACTTACTCATCCCACTGTCTGAAAATAACGCAAACAGCAACATCGGGAAAACGATAATCGAAAAGCTAATCAGCACCGTCTTAGCCATCAGCACCATGATGGACAAAGACCCCACCGTGAAAAACACAAACAACGACGAGAGCATGTGTGCAAAAGGCCCAAGCAAAATATTGGCATTAGACGTAGGCTCGTGCAGCGAAGACAAAAACACATACCCGTTAGACATCTTGTAAGGGAACTTATTCTGCGTTACCTCATAAGGCGGCCAGAAGAACGAGAGCGAATAAATTGGATTATCCGAAGTACCAGCCTCAGCCTTCGCAGTCTCAGAACTCAAAGTATCCGCAGAAGGCGCTGTGCTATCCCCCTGGCCTGGAGCCTTTACCTCCGACAATTTCCGCACATTATCCGTAAGGGAAGGCTTCTCCTTGCTAGCAATAGCCTCAGTAGACCGGAAATCCTTCTCAAAAGCAAAGGCGCAATCCTCCTCGCCC
Source organism: Winkia sp. UMB3158 (assembly GCF_030217145.1). Taxonomy (NCBI): domain Bacteria; kingdom Bacillati; phylum Actinomycetota; class Actinomycetes; order Actinomycetales; family Actinomycetaceae; genus Winkia; species Winkia sp. UMB3158. The sequence continues at coordinate 10,516 of NZ_JASONH010000009.1, forward strand.
TTCTTTACCTCTTCCTTAGTGCGACTAGAAGGAAACTTCTTACCCTTATCACTACTGGTCTTATTCTGACCGTCCCCCTCCTCAGTATCTAAAGGCCGAATCAAACCGCGCAAATCAATACCAACAAGATCCTTATCCCCCGCCGTCAAATTAGGAATAGCCCACTGGCCAGCCCTACCCTGACGGTTACGACAAGCAGCCCACGCCACCATCGCAATATCAGTATCTTTACGATTCGTAGACTCAAACGAAAAAGCAATCGAATTAGGATTCAGCGCCATCTTGGAAGCACCCAAAGCCTTATTCAACAGCCCGACCTGATCCTTAGCCAAAACCTTCGAATTAGACTCAAGCAACCTACACCAAGAATGGGTATCCATCTGAGCCTGCTTGCCATCAACCACAACCCGACCAAACTGCACCTGCCTCCACGCAGGCACAGACGTCGCCTCCCACAACCCAGACACACCAGTCATCACCCTGGCAGCCTGCTGATTAGAAGCCAAAGACACATACTGCTGACGCAAAGCCCGAATATAGGCCTCACAACTAAGCGGATCAGCATTAGCTTTCCTACCCAAATAAGTATCAAAAGCCTGACCGAAACCAAACCGGCTACACCGGCTGGGCCGACAACGGCTGATGTGCCAGTAGCACAGGCCCCGGCGAGCACTGCTAGCTAAAGGGGGTGTTTCTATGCAAGATATTGCCGAGCTTCCTTTAGTGCCTGACAATTACGCTAGCGCAGATGGCATCTATTCCATTGGAGCCTTCGTTGCCCGCTTTGGCCGGGATGCTGACCCGGGTCGGGTGCGCGCCGCCATGAGTGAAAGAGTGGGGTCTCTAGCGCAAACAGATGATGTAGTAGGTTCTCTTTCCAATTGGGGGAGCTTCAGAGCACCAACCTATGATTGCGCCGAAGAAATCTACTTACGCACTACGGATGATGCAGCTGCTAACGGAATTTTTGCTAATAACCGTGAAAAGGTAAACACGTTCCGTCGCAGTTGGATCAATACTTGGGCTAGTGATGCTCAAGACGCGGGATTCTTGCCGAAGCAGTGGCAGCTGAAGTTGCTCCCTAAGGACGATGGTGCCTATACGCTGGAGATCACCGGTGAAAACCTAGGTGAGTTAGCGGAGCGGGTTTACCTACTTCGGGCACGAAAAATGTACTGCAACGTCCTACCCATTGGTGACATTTGCAGGGATGATACGTGAAGGAGACTTACATACGATCTCCCCTTTCATGGCCAGGTAATAAATCGAAGCTGATCAAGCAGTATGCCCGACTGGGTGTTTTTGACTGCGATGTAGTTGAGCCATTTTCCGGCCTGGCCATGGTGGGGGTAAACCTTGCTAGATCAATCCACGTAAATGATATTGACCGCCTGCTTATTGCTGGCCTACGTTTCTTATACGAGACCCCTACCGGGGCCATCTTGGAACGGTTACGGGCAGTAATTCGCGCTTACGGCTTTACTGACGCTTCCACCTACGGGCGGGCTTACTATGCGGGGAAGGGCTGCACTAGGTTTAATTTGGCCAGGCTCAACCGGGACCCGTTCAATGCCCTCAGGGAAGACATCAACCGGGGCAATATTAGCTTCTCCCTAAGGCAGGCAGCCCTGGTACTAATGATGTATTCCTTCAATAACCGGCTGCGCTACAACCTAAAGGGTGAAGTAAACATTACGGTGGGCCGGGTAGATTTGTGCCCGCCTCGGGCTAAGAAGCTGATTGCTTACGCTGGTGCTTTGCAATCGAAAGAGGTCATCTTCTCCACCCTGCCCTACCAGCAGGTGCCAACCAAAGACAGGTTGGCCTTTTTTGACCCGCCATACCTACTTGCCGGGGTTAATTACCAAGGCTGGGGGCCGGGGCACCTGGAGGGCCTGCTGGCCCATATTGACGCTCTAGAGGGCCCGTGGGCGCTAGCTGAGTGTCTAGAGCATAAGGGGCGAACTAATCAGGTTCTCACCGCTTGGGCAAACGGCCACACGGTCGTGCCTTTGCGGCGTAATTACAATTACGCCGGCCATGTAACTACTAGTCGGGAGGTATTGATACTGCCATGAACACGCATAGTTTTGATGCGGCTGCACTGCACGCGGCCGCCCGGGCCTCCAATGGGGAGAGGGCGGCGGCGCTGCTAGCAATACAGAGCGGCCAAGTGGATTTTTGGGATGTGGTGAAGGACGCGGCTCAGCCAGGCTCCCCACTGGCTAAGCTCCGCCTGTATCAGGCACTCCTTGCTACCGGTGACTTTGGCCCAGCTGAGGTGCGCGGCATTTTTGAACGCCTGAGTGTGGTTATTGGGACCCCGGTAGGAAAAAGGCTTCTTTGGCTTGGCTGGTAGATGGACGTACGGATTCGCGCCGGATTGCGGCCTTGGCTAACGCGATGATTGAGGATACTCCCCCACCTTGGGACGGGTTTCCTTTGCGGGAGCCCCCACAGGAGTATTTATTGACGTTGCGCGGTTGGACTCCGCCGGCTGATCGTTAGAGTTGGCCTGTACCTTTAGGTGGGACTGAAACACAATTTAATAGCGACGGCCGAGTTTTCATCATCTCATTTACCGAGAACGCCTCGTCTTAAGAATTTTGTAGACATGCCAATAAGCGGCTAAATATCAACGGAAAATAAGATTCACGAAAAACACACACAAGCCCATTCACTACTAAATAAGCGGTGAATAAGCGGGCCAAAATCGGCTCTAAGAGCTCCCGCGGTTGGACTCGAACCAACAACCGTTCGATTAACAGTCGAATGCTCTGCCATTGAGCTACGCGGGATCGCGACGAGTAAGAATTTAGCAGACTTACCACCCGCTCGTCTAATCGCCTCCAAAGACAGGTTCATCAGAAGCGGGTCGAAGAGGCATTCCAACTTGGTCGCGCAGCTCACTTTCTAACTTGCCAACTTCGTCCAAATATTTTTCTGGAACATACCCATCAGCGGCCACAAAAGAAAACAATTTCCCACTATTGTGCCGCAAAATCGACACACTGACTTGCGTACCATTAGGCAGTGTTCGAGCAATACTGGCCACCTGCGCCTCCTCTACGCCCTCGCGAATTTCATCCATAAACCGAATCGGATCACCCTCATCAGTGACTAGTCTCACGTTATCCTGGGATGGATCTTGAAAGCTAATAGTGATCGAGGACTCATCATCTCGATACACAGCGTGCTTCACTTCATACCAAGGAGCAGAAAAATTACGCTCTGCGTCTGCCACCACCAGACCGCGGCGAGTAGCAGCAGCCTGTCCGGTAGTAAGCGAGATGAGATGCAATATTTTTTCTTTCGGCTCCAACAACTTAGCTAGCGCTGCCGACGGTTTATAAGAATTTCTGCCAAACATAGCTCTACGGTAACCCGGCGATGTGACTTAGGCAGAAGTTGCATATAAACTAGAGCGCGATCCCCCTGTAGCTCAGTCGGTTAGAGCAGCGGACTCATAATCCGTTTGTCGCAGGTTCGAGCCCTGCCGGGGGGACTTCTTTTTAACGCTGCGCCTACGGCATCCCGCGACGGCTCGCGACTTCTTCGCTTCTGCCCCACCCCACGCAACTGCAAAAATTACTGTAACAGTAAGAACAATGGTCGCCCCCGTCGGAACGTCTAATGCCCATGACAGGTAAATTCCGAAGAAGGAGCCAATGCAGCCGAAAACAGCTGACAGCACCATCATTGTTGCTAGACGGTCCGTCAGTAGTCGCGCGGTTGCAGCCGGCGTGACCAAAAGGGCAAGCACTAAGATGTTCCCAATGGTGCGCACCGAGATAACTACCGCGCCTGTTACAGCTATGTAGAGCACAAGATCTAGCCAGAACACCGGTAGCCCCAGAGCCCGCGCCATCTCTCGGTCCAAAGAAACCGCAACCAGCTCTTTATTCAGAATAAGAACTGTAGCCACAATCACAGATCCCAAGGCGGCAACAAGTAAGATATCGCCCTCTGACACACCGGTAATAGAGCCGAAAAGGAAACTGGTCAACGAAGCGGTATACCCCTGCGCCCTAGAAATAATCACCAACCCCAAGGCAAATGCTGCAGCAAACAGTATCCCAATCAACGTCTCTTCACGTATTTTTCGGTTTTGGGCAAGCACGGCTACAAGCAACGCTATTGCTCCCCCAGCAGCTGCCCCTCCGGCCACTAAAGAAAAACCCATAACATAGGCAATCGCTATGCCTGGAAAAACCGCGTGAGCAACCGCGTCCCCAATAAATGCCATTCCGCGCAAAACTACGTGAGTTCCTACTACGGCGCATACCAATGCAGAAAGCATCGCAATCAACAGTGCTCTAGGCAAAAAGGAGAGCACCGGGTTAGAAAGATCCGCGAAAAAGTCAAGAAGAGAAATCATTTACATCCCACCAGCCTATAGAGAGGCGAATCGTCAGTAACTTCGAACGCCTCTTTCCAAAGTTGCCTATCACGCATCCCCTGTGGCGAATCGTATGCCACGATCCGCCCCTTCAGTAGCAACAATTTGTCGCACTTTTGCACTGCCCCCGCTAGATCATGAGTGGACATCAAGATTGTGGTCCCACTATCAGCTAGCCTTCGGAAAAGCCCCAATAACAATTCTGCAGAGGGCAAATCCAAGCCCGTGAATGGCTCGTCCAGCAGCAGGACCGAAGGACACCCGGCAAGTGCCCGTGCTACCAGCACGCGCTGGCGCTGACCTCCCGACAACTCCCCTACACTACGTCGTGAAAGAGCCCGTAATTCGACTCTTTCAAGTGCTTCGAGGGCGGCGCGGAAATGCTGCGACTTAGCCCTGCGTCCCCACCCTATCTGTCGAGTAAGTCCAGAAAGCACTACCCCAGTAACGTCAATAGGGAAATCCCATGCAAATTCTCTCCGCTGCGGCACATACCCGATCTGTGCCGGGTCCAAGTCGACTGTTCCCTTAGAAGGAACCAGTCCTTGTATCGCCCTCAACAATGTGGTTTTTCCGGCACCATTTGGACCAACCAACCCCACAAGTTCACCTGGTCGAGCCGCAAAGCTAATGTCCTGCAGGATCTGGCGTCCCCCAAGGTGCACACCTAGTTCCTTTACTGCAATCCCACTCATTGCGCTTCGGCTTCCTCTCGCGCCCTCTTAGAACGCACAGTCATCAAATAAGCCACGCCAGCTGCTACGAAGACACCAGCTCCTATTCCAAAAAACAAATACCCATTTCTTCTTTCAGGCCTCGCTGCATCTGCTTTTTCAGGCCGTGTAGCTTCCTCCGCCATCTTGCCTTGCCAAGACACATCGACGCTGGAATGCGGGTCAGTCTGCACGGCAAAACGCAAATACGTTTGCAGGCTCTTCTGCTTTCGTCCCTCCATCCGCATCCTGATAGCAATAAGATGGACTCCCGGCTTTGTGAACACCCAATTGGCGTGAGCATGGGTTCCTATCTCCGTAAACACCGGCTGGGCGTGTTTTTTCTTTGAAGTCCATAGCACCCTAGGCTTTGCAAAGCCTCCATCTTGTTCAAAAACAGTGGCTTCGCCCGGCCCAATATGTCCCGCGTACTCGATTGTCACGCCACGCAATCCCATATTCGCCAGCCCCGGGTGTTGCGTATTCCAACCTAGCCACGGCACGTGCGCAATTTGTTGTTGCGGTATTACCCATACCCTCTCGCCTGCCGCGGCCCCTGTGAAGTTGTAGTCAGTTCCCTCTGGAAGTACCTGGATGGCACTTTTCTGTAGATTGAACGTGACGTCCTCGGGATGACGCCATACTGGCTTATCTGCCGAATCGTCGCGAATCAGGATTTCCGCCCGTTCACCAGAAACAACGATGCCTAAGTCGGCGTGCCCCTCCGAAAAAATTTTCTTCGTTCCGGCAGGCGCAATCTGTTCGTTTTGCTCGACAACTTGATCTAGATTTTCATCAGCGTATGCGGGAGCTAGCGGCAAGATACCCAGTATCAAGGCGCTCATCAAGATCAGGATTGTTCTTTTCATTTCTTCTCCAGGCACCGCCGCAGAGAGTCTGCATTGGCGGCCATCATTTTTTCGTAGGTATTTATTTCTTCGGTGAAGGTATCCCCATGTATGGGGCATATAGCTATGTGCAGCCGCTTCGCTGTTTCAGTCAGATCTTTTGATCTAGCAGAAAGGTTAGGTTCTAAGAAGACAGCTTTGACATGCAGGTTCTGCAAGGTCCGAGTTAGCGCTACTAAATCTCTACTGGAAGGTTCCACCGCGGGGTTAGGCGATACGAAACCGGCGACATTTATCCCATACGCCTTACCCAGATACCCGTATGCGTCGTGAGTGGTAACTAGATGCCTCTGCGCCTTCGGAATGGCGCGAATTTGTCCGCGTACATATTCATCTAGTTTTTTCAGTCTCGCCTCATACTGCCGGGTGTTCCTGTCATATGTGGCGCTGCCAGCCGGATCGACCTCTTTCAAATGGTCGCGTATGACCTTCGCATACGCGATACCTGCCTGCACGTCCTGCCACATATGGGGATCCACTTCCCCGTGGACATGTTTGCCAATCACTGCTTGCGCCAGCATGTAGGTCTCGTGTCCGGGGCGACCTAGGAACCGAAAACGTGGGTCGGGAGGAATCTGTTCGAGGGCGGCAGGCGGCACTACGATTACAGTCTTCGTTGGGTCAAAGCTCGCTTTGTTCCGGCCGTCTTTTGCGTCGCCTGTGATTAGGATCTTTCCGTCCTTTAGGGTGATGTCTTCGTGCCCTTGGGTTAGGGCCTCCATATTTTTCGTCAGTTCGCTTCTGGCGGGGTCCACTCCAACTGCGAAGGTAATTGAGTTGCGTGCGTTCTTTGCGGCAAAGTCGATCTGGTAGATCCCCGGCTTGGTGAATGCCCAGCTCATGTGCGTGTGCGCTCCTGCGGGAAGGTCCACGCCGTCGCGTTGATCGATGCCGTCGGCAGAGTTTAGGTAGACCTGCGGGCTGCCGAATGATGTGGTTAGGTAGGCACTCACGTCTCCGGGGCCGCGTTTTGCGGTCATTTGCATGCGTGCTGTAGTCCCGTCTACTCGCATCCCTAGCCACACCGTGTCCAGGGTGATGTCTTCAACGAGCGGGAGCATTCGCGTCCCATATTTGGGAGTCTCTTCACCGACTTTTATCACTGGTCCGCGCGAGTTGTTTCGGACTGCACGATACAGGGATTGTTCTTCCAGGAGCAGATGGTTGGTGAGCGCCAGCTTGGAATTGGCTATGGCGCGCACGTCTGCCAAAGTCGGTTCATATGAGTGCGGATCCGCGCCTGGCTTTACCAGACCCTTCACTTGGGCCCGCGTGCCCGCAACGTTTTGCGCAATATCAGCTAACACGGGGGTGGTGGCAACTACTTGTGGTTTTTTACTCTGTGCTGCGGGGCTACAGGCGCAACAGCAGAGCAAAACCACTGCAATTAGTTTGCGCATTTGCGCCTAACTAGTACACCGATCCCGAACACAGCTAGCCCGGTTGCCAGTACGCTGAGCGATCCCGTAAATGAGGATGTTCCAGTGCCTGCCAACCCTGCTGCGGGTTTGCATTCCTTGCCATCCGGGGTACGCCAGACTTTTCCACCTTTGCCTATTTTTGCGCCAAGGTCGAAGTGTCCGTCCATTGCGCCTTTTCCAACTGTGAAGTGCAGGGTGGTTTTCGCGCTGAGGGATTTACCGTCCTTGCCTTTTGCGGTCTGAGTAATTTCAGCCTCATAGTTTCCGGGTTTAGTGAAGGCCCAGTTTGGGTGCACGTGGGTATTGTGGGGAATGTCGACCTCGCCGGAGGCGCTGTTATCTTTTCCTAGGAACCACTTTTGTCCTACAGCTTCTCCTAGGTTCCCGTTGGTGAACACAAACATGGTGCCCGGTCCTCGGAAGCCCGTGAGTTTCCACTTGACTGGACCATCAGTTTTTTCCACCAGCGTTTCGTGCATCGTGTTAGCGCCCAGCCACGGAACATTCTTCGTCTGGGTGGCACCTATTAGCCAGACATGTCCCGCCTGTACCGGCCCGAGGGCGGAGGACAGGTTTTGCTTCGCAGCTTCTCCGACGGGAAACGTGATGCTTGCAGGGTCTATCCATTTCGACGGCGCAGTTCGGTCGTCTTTTAGGACTGCTTGCAGCCCTTCTTCATCGCTGTCTATCAGTTTGCATTCTCCAGTTTCCTGACGAGCAGCAGTCGGCGTTGGGGCTTCGCCAGCGGCATTTTCCCCACTTGTAGGCTGATTCTGTGTTTGCTCTACCCGCTTCGCCTCGCCCTTATTTGTTCGTGGGCTATCTGCCTTCGGAGCCGCAGCTACCGTTTCCTTTTCTGGGGCACTGTAAGTCCTTGTGGATGTGTTCGGATGTTTCTGGCCAATCTGCCAGGTGTAGGTTCGCTCCGCCGAGCGCACCGTCTGCCCCTCCTTTTCAGCCTCGGCAGCAACAGTCATCTTGTAAGTGCCCGCTTTTTCAAACAACCAGCTGATAGCTTTACGCTCTGGTTCGGCATGCTCCATAGTGCTGCCCGAACTAAGCAGCGTCTCTCCGCCAGACAATGCGCCTATCGATTGCCCCTCCTGCCAGTGGTAGGCAAAAACTTTTCCAGGCCCTTCTATTTTCTTGAAACGCACCCTGGCGGCCCCATAGCCCTTATTGGCGAGGGCGGAGCTATCCCATCCGAAAGGACCGCCATCTTCTGGCTGGGAAAGAAAATAACTGCTCTCACCAATTCCTTCAGGGATCCGGATATTCTCTTTGGCGCTTTTCCCCGTAACACTCAGCAGTATCGCTTGCGGATCATAAGCTTGCCCAGGCTCTTGATTCTGCCCCGCCACAGAAGCGGTAAGACTAAGTGAACCAGTGGAATCGGTAAGGGTAAAAATGTTGGCATTCTCTGCCGGAATGGGTTTAGGCGCAGCTACTGCTGCTGGCGCTAAGCTCGCGCCGAGGGCGGCTACGGCTAAGGCCGTAAGCAACTTCTTGATTGCCACGATTGCCTTTCTAACTACTCTATTGGGAATGGTTATCGTTTTAATAGGGTAGGTATAGGGCGCCCCCATGTCAACAAAAAGACCGCCCTAAGGCGGTTTTAAATTAGTTGGGCGCCGGCAATAGCCGACGCCCAACTACATTTTTACAGCTTAGTACACTGTCAGGCCACGAGAGCGGAAAATATCGCGCACCTCTTCAGCCTGCTCCTTCGAAGGCGGCTCCACGTCCTCGAGCTTGTACTCCATATTCAGATCAGCCCACTTATCGCGAGCCATCTGGTGGAACGGCAAGACTTCCAGGCGCTCAACATTTGGCCACTGGGCCACAATGTCGGCAACGCGCTCCACGTTGTCTTTATCATCCGTCCACCCGGGTACATCCACGAAACGGATCCAGACCCTATTGCCATTGTCCGCAAGCCTTTGCCCAAACTTCAGTGTGGGCTCAAGCGGGCGACCAGTAACCTTCTTATAGATTTCTGGATTGCCACTCTTTACGTCCATCATGACTAGGTCAAGCAGATTCAGATCCTCATCCGAGAAATTAGCTCCGAGGAAACCACTGGTATCGATATTCGTATGAATACCGCGATCCTTGCAATCCTTCAGCAGACGCTTCAGGAACACGGGTTGCATCATCGGCTCGCCACCCGAGAAGGTGACTCCCCCACCAGTAGCATCAAACACTGCCTTATAACGAGCAATCTTTTCCACTAGATCCGACTCACGCACTGCCGTACCATCACGCATCTTCAACGTGTCAGGGTTATGACAGTACACACACCGGAGCGGGCATCCTGCGAGGAAAACGGTCAGGCGCGTACCAGGACCGTCAACCGCAGTCACCAGCTCCCACGAGTGCACCGATCCAATATCTCCGGCTCGTACCGCCATCAGATGTTCCTGGCGGTTCATCTGCGGCGCATCGGTGACACCCGCAAGTCCGGCTCCCTGAAGCCTGGGAACCTCAATCTCTAGTGGTTCGGGGCGATACTCGCCGGTAGAGCCTTCACTCTCCCAGCTTGTATCGCCCCGAACTGTAAGCGGTAAAACCAAATTTACCGAGTTGCGTGGAAGGTACGCGAGATCACGTCGAGCTGCTGCTCACGGGTCAGGCGCACGAAGTTGACGGCGTAGCCGGATACGCGAACGGTCAACTGCGGGTACTTCTCGGGGTGCTCCATGGCATCCTCAAGGGTCTCCTTGTTCAGGACGTTGATGTTGGCGTGGTACAGGCCCTTGACGCCACCATTGTCCTTACGAGCGGCCTTCATCGACTCCATGCGGTCTTCGAAAGTCTTTACTGCCATTCCTATTCTCCTTCTCTGTGTTGTTTATAGGACGTTTTAGGGTTGACTAGCCTTTTTTGATGAAGCCAGCATCCATGATACCGACCAGGTTGGTGATCTGCTCATCTTCAGTGCGTCCCAGCGAAGAGGGAACAATGGTGTTGGTGAGCGAGATACCATCCAGGGCATCCTTGTAGTCGAGCTTTCCGACAGAAAGCATCGAGGCCAACATGCCGTGGGTATCCATGCCGTTCTCCGGGTTTGCGCCCGGTGCGAACGGGGTACCTGCCTTGTGGCCCGACGGGAAGGCGCCAGTGGCCTTGCCGTAGACGACGTTCGAAGTGATGGTCAGAACCGACTGAGTCGGGATTGCATCACGGTACATCGGGATGGCCTTGATCTTGGACATGATGGTGTGGACCACGGTCGCTGCAATGTCGTCGGCACGGTCATCGTCGTTGCCGTAGAGCGGGAAGTCGCCCTCGGTCTTGTAATCGACTACCAGGCCGGTCTCGTCGCGAACGGGGGTGACCTTCGCGTACTTGATTGCCGACAGAGAGTCAGCAACGATGGACAGACCAGCGATGCCGCAACCCATGGTACGAACTAGCTCGGAGTCGAGCAGTGCCATTTCCATGGACTCGTATGCGTAACGGTCGTGGCAGTAGTGGATGATGTTCAGGGCTTCTACGTAGGTGCCGACTACCCAGTCCAGCATCTTTTCGTACTTTTCCCAAACCTCATCGAAGTCCAGCGGGCCGTCGCCCTTGATGGGCTCATAGCCTTCCATGATCTGCTTGCCGGAGACCTCGTCGCGACCACCGTTGATGGCGTACAGAAGAGACTTAGCAGCGTTCACACGAGCGCCAAAGAACTGCATCTGCTTGCCAACGCGCATCGGGGAAACACAGCATGCGATTGCTGCGTCGTCGCCCCACTGCTCGCGGATCTGCTCATCAGCTTCGTACTGAATCGAAGAAGTCTCGATGGAGACCTTGGCGCAGAAGCGCTTGTAGCCTTCAGGCAGCTTCTCGTTCCAGAAAATGGTGATGTTCGGTTCCGGTGCCGGCCCAAGGTTGATCAGGGTCTGCAGCAGACGGAAGGAAGTCTTGGTCACTAGCGGGCGACCATCTTCGCCGAAGCCTGCATCCGACCAGGTTGCCCAGTACGGATCGCCAGAGAAGATCTGGTCGTATGCTTCAGTGCGCAGGAAGCGGACGATACGCAGCTTGATCACCAATGCGTCGATGATTTCCTGTGCGCCCTTTTCGTCCAGCACGCCGCGAGCGAAGTCACGCTCGAAGTAGCAGTCAAAGAATGCGGACAGACGACCAATGGACATTGCGGCGCCATCCTGGGACTTCACGGAGCCTAGGTAGCCGAAGTAGGTCCACTGAACAGCTTCCTTAGCAGTAGTTGCCGGCTTGGAAATGTCGAAGCCGTACTTGGAAGCCATGTTCTTCAGCTTCTTCAGAGCCTTGATCTGTTCCGCGTGCTCTTCGCGGTAGCGGCACCAGTGCTCAGAGAAGGGCTCGCTTGCGTACCGATCCTTGTCCTTCTGCTTCTCTTCGATCAGCTTGTCAACGCCGTAGAGGGCGACGCGACGGTAGTCACCGATGATGCGGCCGCGGCCGTAGGCATCCGGAAGACCGGTAATAATGTGCGAGGAACGAGCTGCACGAATACGCGGGGTGTAAATATCGAACACCGCGTCATTGTGAGTCTTGCGGTAGTGAGTAAAGATCTTCTTTACTTCGGGATTTACTTCCTTGCCCGCTTCCTTGATAGCGGTCTCGACCATGCGCCAGCCACCGAAGGGCATCATGGCGCGCTTGGTCGGAACGTCGGTCTGCAGGCCGACTATTACGTCGTCGTCCTCGCTAATGTAACCAGCGTCGAAAGCGTCAACATCAGCCGGGATGTCGGTGTCAACGTCGTACACGCGCTGCTTACGCTCTACAGCGAGGTAGTTCTTGTCTAGAGTGTCCCAAACACGCAGGGTCTTCTCAGTAGGCCCCTCCAGGAAGGATTCGTCACCTTCGTACGGAGTGTAGTTCTTCTGAATAAAGTCCCTGACATCAATCTGGTCGGTCCAGGATCCTTCTTTGAACCCTTCCCAACCTTCAAAGGTTTCTTCTGAGTTTGACACGTCCAACTCCTTATTTGATTTGACGCTCAGTTTCAGTGGTCAATTCTGAGTTTACGTGATAATCAGCCACCTTCAAGGGGGGCGTCCGTATGTGCGGAACACCACTTGCGCAAATCTAGGACTTTCGTCTGAAGTTCGTTGTAGAGGGGGCGAATCGGCCCCACATTAGGCCAAAATTAGCCAGCTGACCTGCTGGGACGTTCTTACTGACGAGCACAGTTTGGCGCGCTCTAAAAAAACGTACCTATATTTTTTAAGGTGCGTTTACCTTTTTTAAGGTTTTTAGTTCGCCTGCTCACTAAAAAACAGCCTAGTTTTTCCCAAAAGACTGTACGTGAGAAAAGTAATAATTAAGCGTTTAGCGCTATTTCGTGCCACTTATAACCGCTAAGGCGGCTCACCAGCTGGAGGCAGCCTAAAGAAGTAGTAGTTGACGAAGCCGCCCCCATAACAGACAATCGCTAATGACAACCATTCGCATTATTAGAAACGGCTCCTATGCGCACAAAGTTTATTTCAGCGATTGCCGCATTCAGCGCTCTGTGTATCCCCTGGACCAGTGCACAAGCCGGTCCCAGTGACGATCTGCTTGTTGCCACACAGGCACACGTCGATTCCCCAAAAGTTTTTTGGGAGCGCAATAACTTCACTCTAAACGCAGAGGTCGACGGCGCCCTCCACCCCCTCCAAAGCACAGTGAACTGGGTAGGAAAGGGCTACAAACCCACCGGCGAACAGCAATACATCTACAAGATCCCAAAGGACAACACCATTCCCGGTCTTGGAAAGCCCGGCACACTGCTATACCAGGCCCCCATTCTGCCTGGTTTTAGTAACTCCCCTATTTGGGCCGGTTTTGGTGCAGACATTGATATCCCTGCCGATAAGTTCAAGGATCGATCCTTCAATCTAGATTTGGTCGGCTTTGACGGCCCCGGCGAGATGAACTTGTTCAAGTCTGATGATTGGCTGTTGGCATCACACATTCCTGGCATGCGGTCAGCATGGATAAATCCGGGCAGCCATACCCACAACCTCACGACATTTACGAAGCCGGGCACTTACACACTCACCTACCGGGCCTCGGCACGGGACCAGAAGGGACGATTCATCGCTTCTGCCCCGCAAAGGCTGGTCTGGCAAGTCGGTGGCACAAAGCCTACAAAAGGAGGGATTAGCGACCCCAGGGCTGCATATGATGCAGCTCCTTCCGAGGGCGACCAATCTCCCTCTTTCACCCTGAAACCGCATGAGGGGCGCGACAAAGACGGCGATGAGCACCTAAGCGATCTGCTCTTCGATGCGGGCAATGATAACGCGAGCGGTACCGCCCTGTTCTACATCGACGGCTACCACCTTGCGGAAGTGCCAGTTCAAAACGGAAAAGCGGCCTGGACGGAGATGGTCGGTTCTGCCCCGTCTAACTTCCAGGTGGTATTTATTCCTACCCAAGGAGGCAAAAAGTGGATTTCCGCTCCTGTTCGCTACCAAAGTGCTGCTCCGCAGGTTTCGACCACTAACCCCGGTAGTTTTCCGCAAAAGCAAACTACTTCGCCCGCTCCCGCCTTCGCCAACGATGACCGCCCGGTAACCAGCGCCAAAGTGAAGCTGAGCGCTACGAGCCTGGACGAAGAATATGCCCGGATCTCCGCCATACCTGAAGACAAGAATCTGAGCTTTCGAGTAGTGGGCGGCTTCTATGACACTCCCAATGGGAAATACCCATCCTGCGAGATCGATTTCATCTCTTCTCCGGCTCGCCGGCAGATGGTGGTGCCCCAGGAAGGGTGTACCGGCAGCAAGTACACGCTGAAACTGCGGCTGCTACCCAATTCTCGTACCAACGTAGGCGCCAAGACAATCAGGCTTGGTTATCCACTACCCAAAACTGGGATAGTGACTTTTAGCTCTACCCCCTACGTAGGACGAAGCGGCGATCCGATCAGTGCACATCCGCTTTCTGTAGATGCCCCCACGGGCGCCCCTGCAGAGGTCGAGGAACAATTGCCAAGTGGAAAAGAACCCGCACCAAGTGGCAACAAACCAGCAAAGCCGACCCCCGCTCCCCCCACAAAGGAAGTTACTCCGCCAAAGAGCACCAAAAAAGCCGTAATTTCAGACGGCCATGTCGATGTACGGGCAGTACAGGCCGGCAACGGACTAGCAATGGTTTTGGGGGACGACTCTGGCTCATTTTCAAAAAAGCCCATGGTGCACGACCTCGCCAAGGTGAGTCTGGCCGTTCGCCCTCAGGCTAGGGCAAAACGGTCGAAGCATGTATTTGCTGATGCCAGCTTCAATTTCTTGGGCCCGCACGGCACCGAATTGTTTGTTCTTCCTCAAGATCAGAAATCCGGTCTGGTGTGGCCTGGCTTCTCTACGCAAGAACTCGATTATTCCCACTTCCCCAAGGGAGTGGACATTGAGATAAAACCGCACAGCGGTCCCAAGGGAGCCAAGTGGTGGGCGTTCACTCAAAATTTGGGGAAATTGGCCGATATAATTGCCGCCTCCGACCGAGTAAGCACCCTACACACGACCAACAGGACGCACCTGCATACCAACTGGGCGTTCACAAAACAGGGTCGTTATCAGATTCAGGTTCGGGCTAAAGACGTGGCTACTGGGAAGTACTCCCCGTGGTATCCAATATCCTTCCAGGTAGGTGCCGCGACCGGTAAACAGCACCCCAGCCAGCCGGCAGGGCCCAATAAACCTGGCTATACTCCAGCGGCTACTACAGTCCCTGGGACTGCGGGCAGCGGCACTCCTTCTACAGCCCCTGAGACTTCCGGCAATGACACTGCAGTGCAGTCACCCGCCAAGCCTATAGAGGGATCTTCCCCCGGCGAAGACGCGGCCTCCGGCGATGGGAATGCCCCCGCAAATTCTGACAGTAACCAACCCGCCGATGGCGAAAGCAGTAAAGAGGCACCGGCGCCCTCCGGGCCGGCTCGAGTGACTTCTAAGCCCTATGCCAGCCCACTAGCAAAAACCGGATCCAACGGTATGGCTGAGCAGTGGCTTACTATCCTCGGTGCCGTGTTGCTGGGGGCTGGAGCAGCGTTAGCCTTCACCTCTATTAGAAAACGCAGATAGCTGAGCGCAAACAAAAAAGTGTGGGGCTCTTGCCCCACACTTTTTTACTACTAACGCTATGCGTTTTCGCGCTTTTCTTTGATCTTCGCAGCCTTGCCGTGACGATCGCGGATGTAGTAAAGCTTGGCCCTACGGACATCGCCGCGGGTCACAACCTCGATCGATTCGATGGTAGGTGCGTGTAGCGGGAAGGTACGCTCGACGCCTACACCGAACGAAATCTTGCGAACGGTGAAAGTGGCGCCTAGGCCCTTGCCGCCGCGACGAGCGATTACGAGGCCCTGGAAGACCTGCACACGCGAACGGTTTCCTTCAGTAACCAGAACGTTTACCTTGACGGTATCGCCTGCACGGAACTGGGGGATGTCGTCGCGCATCGAAGCGGCGTCTAGCTGATCAAACTTCTGCATCAGTTTTCCTTCAAGCTATCGGTGCCACAGGTCACCGCTAGCCATAGGCCGGGAACACCCCGGCGACTTCATGGCGTCTGCGAGCGCATTGGCGTCCCCCTGTGGCAGGATTCGCCCACGTCACAGACCGATCCATTGTCGCACAGTTAGTACTGGTCGTCACCTGTGAGTTCTCGCACCATGCACACGTCTCGGTTGGGCTGGCCGCCTACCTTGAACATGCGGGTGCCCTTCTTGCGGAAACCGTGCCTGCGGTAGAACTTTTGTGCTCGTTTGTTGCCCTGGTTCGTACCGAGGCCGATTGCAGGCGTGGCAGGGGGAAGTAGTTGTGCAATGGCCGCCTCTAGCAAAGCCCCAGCAATACCACTGCCCCGCCACTGCGAATCTACATACAGTTTCGAGAGATAGGCACCCCCCTGCGGCATCGCTTTTTCAAGAGTGGATGTAGGAACCGCTCCATCTGCAGCAGGTGGTGTGATCCATGCGTAACCGACGAGCTGCTCACCAACCTGCGCAACTAGAATCTCTTGACGGTCAATCGCTTTAGCCAATTCCGCCTCGTTCAAGTTTTGCGCAACAAAATCAGCTATGGCGTCTTCCGTCAAGTATGTCGGGCAGGCATCAGGGAATGTGCGCGCAGCCAAGCGATGTAGTTGGCTCACTTGCTCTGCTCGCGCAAGGCTAAAAGAGATCCGCCCGTGGAACGGCGGCGCCAACAGGCCGCAGCCGGCAATAACCTCGCGGTCCGAACTGTCCAATTCGTCCTCGTCAAGCCGCGCGATCATGTCTGGCCTACGTTCACAGGTCCGCTGCAATGCCAGGTCTCGTCGCCACCTCGCGATGGCCGCATGATTGCCACCCAATAACACAGACGGAACACTGAGCCCTCGCCACTGCGAAGGCTTCGTAAAAGCGGGGTATTCCAGCAGGCCCGCAGTGGAATGGGATTCTTCAACTAACGAGAGGGGATTTCCTACTACGCCATCCAACAATCTGCCGACGGCTTCAATAACAACTAATGAAGCAACCTCACCGCCGTTTAGTACATAGTCGCCGATGGAGAATTCCATTACGGTGACGTTCTTCTTGGAACGGTAGTGCTGGGCTAACCGCGCATCAATACCCTCGTACCTTCCGGGTGCGAACACTATCCGCTTAGCCCGGGTAAGCTCCTCGGCTTTGCGCTGGGTAAAGTTTTCCCCCGAGGGCGTAGGCAACGCAAGTACCACGTCTTCGTCACCTATTATCTGATCAAGTGCCTTACCCCAGACGTCCGGGCGCATGACCATACCCGCGCCTCCCCCGTAGGGAGTGTCGTCTACGGTGCGATGCTTGTCGCTCGCCCAATCACGAAGGTCATGGACTCGCACGTCCAGCAGCCCGGCGGCTTCAGCTTTGCCTAGCAAAGATATGTCCAGCACCGAAAAGTACTGAGGAAAAATAGAGACTACGTCAATTTGCATGCTAGTCCCCCAGAAGACCCGCGGGGGCATCTACAACAACGCGTTCTGCTTGCAGGTCAACCTGAACTATTGCCTTCACAAAAGGCACCAGGAAAGTGCCGGTCTCGGTCGTGACTTTGAGCCGATCCTGCCCAATCCCAAACTCCAGGCCGCTAATTGAGCCGAGTTTGTTTCCCTGCGGATCGTAGATAGGCAGTCCTTCCAGCTCACTTGCGTAGAACTCGCCCTCGTCCAGCTCCTCCTCGGAAACATCAAAAGAGACGACTTTCCCGCGCATTGCTTCTATTTCTTCACGGGTCGTAATCTCTTCAAATGTCACAACCCATCGTTTGCCTGACCGATAGAAGCTGCGCACGGTGTAGTCATTGCCATCTATCTGCAGCACGGTTCCCGGGGCGAACCGTGCCGATGCTGAATCGGTGCGAACGTCTACTATTGCTCCACCTTTGAGCCCCTTGGCGGGGCCAATAACCCCTACCCTCATCAGGTTGTCGTTCACTAAAGCTCCAAAATTTCTTGTACTTCGGCTGCCGTCTTCGCGCTTGCCCACGCCTTAGACTTCTCCCACTCTTCGGCGTTGGAGCCCCAACTGACCAAAATCGTGCACAGCCCGTTCTTTGCGGCACCGTCTATGTCGTAATGCCGGTCGCCAACCATGATCGCGTTCTGGACGGGAACATCTACCTTAGCTAGCGCTCTGCCTACAATCTTCGCCTTATCTGAATGGGACTCTGCCTCGTCTGCGCCGCAGATCGCCTCCATTGCGTAATCCAGGTTGCAAAGCTGCGCTACCTTGATCGCCTGTTTTTCAGGTTTAGAAGTAGCAATAGCCTGCTTTATTCCAGCCCTATGGATGGTGTCAACCAGTTGGGCGATTCCTTCGAAAAGCTGGGTTTGGTCCGCCTTTGCCAGGTACTTCTCGCGATAGGTATCGATTAGTTCTGCGAGCTGTGCCTCGTCTGCCTGCGGCGAGAAGTGTTTGAACGTGTGACGCAGAGGCGGGCCGATAAACCTCCGCAGATCAGCTTCGTTTTCTTGAATATTCAGCTTCTCTGAAAGAGTTGCGGCCATAGCAGGCAAAATGACCGGAGCGGAATCAGTGAGCGTTCCGTCCAGATCCCACAGCACCGCCCCTATAGGAAACTCCGGGGCGCAAATATTTTCTAGTACTGTCTCGTCAAAGGTGTCCATAGCTACTAGTCTAACGGCATAAAACTGGGCCCCCCACCTAGCTGTGGGGAGCCCAGTTGTTCGCTTTGTCTTAGTCGCGGTCGGTGTCGATCACGTCCACGCGGACAGGGCCGCGTTTCGACAATGCCGACATGACGGCTCTAAGTGCACGTGCGGTACGCCCAGAACGGCCGATAACGCGTCCCAAATCGTCTGGGTTTACGCGTACTTCAAGAAGCTTGCCGCGGCGCATAGAGCGTTCACTGACACGGACGTCGTCCGGGTTGTCAACGATTCCGGCAATCAAATGCTCGAGGGCGTCCGCTAGCATTAGGCCTCCTCGGCCGGCGCTTCAGCTTCAGCGGCCTCTTCAGCCTTTTCCTCGGAAGCAGCAGCTTCCTCGGCGGCCTTGGCCTCTTCAGCAGCCTTAGCCTCTGCTTCTGCCTTTGCCTTAGCCTCGGCAGCAGCAGCCTTACGCTTTTCGGCGTCAGCTTCAGCAGCCTTCACGGCTTCCTCAGCCTGCTTAGAAGCAGCGTCGGCGTCGGCAACCTTGATGCGCGATTCGGTGTTCTTGGCACCCTTGAACTTGGCCCAGTCACCGGACAGAACCAGCAGACGCTTTACGGTGTCGGACGGCTGTGCGCCAACACCCAGCCAGTACTGAATGCGCTCGGACTGAAGCTTGATTACCGAAGGATCCGGGTTCGGATCGTACTGGCCTACGCGCTCGATGACCTGACCATCACGCTTCTTGTGCTGGTCTACAACAACGACGCGGTAGACGGGACGGTGAATCTTGCCAACTCGCTTGAGTCGAATACGAACTGCCACTTGTGTGGTTCTCCTAAATATAATCGGGTGGACTGCATGCCTCGCCGGTGGGATTCGGGTCTGGTCTAGCAGGTCCGGACACGTCGCACTTACAGAGAGGGCGGCAAATGCGACGGGTACAGCGAACTATTGTGTCACATATAGCCGGCTTTTTAAACCGGCCTGCCCCACCAGGCGACTAATATCACTTATATCTGCGCCCGCGCAGATACACCTCATCTGGTTTGGCTAGGATCCGAGGATTTTCCAGCGGGTTTTCGTGGTAGCACAAAAAGTCTGCACTGGCGCCCTCGGTAAGATTGTCCAATTCTAAGAAATTCCTGGTGCGCCAAGAGGCTGCCGCTACGATTTCGCTACCGGGCAGTCCTACCTTTTCCAATTCCGCAATCTCTTGGCCAATTCCCCCGTGTAGCGGCTTTGGCGCAGTGTCGGTACCTACCATGATGTGGATGCCAGCATCGACCATCTGTGCTACCTGCTCGTAGCGCCGCTCCCACATCCGGATCATTTGCTCGTAGTAGAGCGGGTATTTCTGTCTGCCCGGCGCTGCGAAAGTGGGAAACATTCCCACCTGACACAGAGTGGGAGTGACCGCTATCGACCTGCGTGCCGCCTCCTGCATCTGCACTTCATCCATGCCAGTACCGTGTTCAATACAGTCGACGCCAGCTTCCAGCAGCGGATCGATAGCCTCGTGGCTGAAAGAATGCGCAGTCACTTTGGCACCGGCCTCGTGAGCGGCGGCGATTGCCTCCCGAAGAACGGCCTTCTCCCACAGAGGGCGAAGAACCGCCTCTCTCCCCATGGAACGGTCTATCCAATCGGCGACGAGCTTCACCCAACCGTCTGCCCGCTGAGCCTGATGCGACAGCACCTGCGGCAAGTCGGCCTGGTTGTCAACATCTATTGGCAGACCTTTTATGTACCGCTTAAAGCGGGCCACGTGGCGCCCACACCGGATTAGGCGCGGCAGGTAAGCGACAGACTTCACCCACGCATTGTTCGTGACAGTGCCACAATCCCGGACTGCTAAAACGCCGCTATCGCGATCTGCCTTCCCCTGTTCTTCTAGCTCTGCCCGGCTAACTGGCTCCACTCCGCGCATCCCAAGATGGCAGTGCACATCTACCAAGCCAGGCAAGATCCACCGATGTCCGTCCTGACCGGATTCGGGCAGGCGAATCCGCCCGTCCTCGACATGCAGGCCGCAGGGGACGAACTTGAGTTCGCCCTGCACTACCTGCCCTACTTTGCCGGGGAGGAACACTACATGCCTCCGAGCAAGCGCTTCAGATCGTAAGGCAGTTCGTCTACCGATGGCATCTTTGGTTGAGGAGCGGGGGCAGAAGTGGGGGCGCCAAATGCCGATCCCTTGGATTGCTTTTGCACCTTGGCGGGATTGCCGCTCTTCTTTACGCTGTTGGTTCGTGCCGGGGAACCGGACTTGCGCTTCTTTTTCTTAGATTTGCCTGCCTTGCGACGGGCGGCTCGCCCTCCCCCAACACCAGGCATTCCCGGCATACCGGGCATTCCTGGAATCTGGCCGGAACGGGTTGCCTGCTGCATCATCTTGCGGGCTGCTTCAAAACGCTTCAAAAGCCCATTGACTTCGGCCACGGTCACGCCAGAACCGGCGGCAATGCGCTTTCGCCTTGAGGCACGAATAATCGAGGCATCCTCACGCTCAGCCGGAGTCATCGACCGAACTATCGCTTCGATGCGATTGATTTCCTTTTCGTCAAAGTTCTCTAGCGCCTCGCGGTACTGGCCAATACCCGGCATCATGCCCATGATTTTCTTCAGGGAGCCAAGCTTGCGCATCTGTTGCATTTGCGCCAGGAAATCGTTGAAAGTGAAGTTACCCTTTGCGAGTTTCTTCGCCATGTCTTCCGCTTCTCGCTCATCGAAAGCCTTCTCGGCTGTTTCGATGAGGGTAAGTACGTCGCCCATGTCCAAAATGCGCGAGGCCATCCGGTCGGGGTGGAAGCGTTCGAAATCAGTAAGGCCTTCCCCGGTGGAAGCAAAGAGGATTGGTTCTCCGGTAACGCCACGAACTGAAAGTGCTGCACCACCGCGTGCGTCACCATCTAGTTTCGTGAGGACAACGCCAGTGAATCCGACCCCATCGCGGAAAGCCTCGGCGGTCGTAACCGCATCCTGACCGATCATCGCGTCGAGGACGAATAGAGTTTCGTGCGGCTCCACCGCATACTTGATGGCGCGCGCCTGACTCATCATCTCTTCGTCGACGCCAAGTCGGCCAGCGGTATCGACAATAACCATGTCGTAACCGTTCAAGATTGCATGGTTCACCCCGGAGCGAGCAGTTTCGACCGGGTCACCGACCCCATTTCCAGGGTTAGGAGCCCACACTTCTACGCCTGCCCGTTTGCCAACCACCTGAAGCTGGTTCACAGCGTTAGGACGTTGTAGGTCACAAGCAACCAGGAGGACACGTTTTCCCTGCTCGGTAAGCCACTTGCCCAGCTTTCCGGCAAGCGTTGTCTTACCGGCGCCCTGCAGACCAGCAAGCATGTAGACGGTCGGCCCTCTATCAGCCTCATGTAGGTCTCGTGCCTCGCCACCCAGAATCTGGATTAGTTCTTCATTGACGATCTTGATGACCTGCTGGCCGGGGTTCAATGACCTAGACTTCGAGACCCCGTATGCCTTCTCGCGGACATTAGATATAAATTCACGAACTACGGGTAGCGCAACGTCTGCCTCTAAAAGTGCACGCCTGATCTCGGATGTAGTTTTATCTACATCGGCCTCAGAGAGTACCCCTTTACCTCTAAGGGACTGAAAAGCGTTTGTCAGTCTGTCAGAAAGCGAATTGAACACGTAGTCCTCCAGTGCGATCGATCTGGTGTATAGCCTACCTTTTCACACAGATTGCTCACAGCTGGGCCTGGGTTGTCATTGTCACTAACATTTGGTTTTATGCTTATGCCATCAGTATCAATAGAGAAAGCTAACGACTTTGACCGCAACTACTGAAACAAAAAGCTGGTCGCTAAGAAGGTACCTCTGTGTATGGGGTATCCACTTTTTCACCATGACGGGCCTACTGTGGGCTCTACTGGCAATTTCGGCGCTCTACCACGGTCAGATAAAACTGATGTGGATGTGGCTAGGAATATCTCTAATAGTTGACGCCGCTGATGGCCCCATGTCCAGGAAGGCAGAGGTAACCAAGGTAGTACCGTGGTTCTCTGGGGTAATGATGGACAACGTGGTTGACTACCTGACCTGGACTTTTGTGCCAGCAATATTCATGACCTTGTATTTGCCGCTGGGCCCCAAGCCGCTTCCGGTCGTTGCCGCTGCCCTGGCGCTGGGATCATCCATGTTCTGCTACTGCAACACCAAGATGAAATCCTCTGACTGGTACTTCGTCGGTTTCCCGGCTGCGTGGAACATAGTCGCAATTATCCTGTGGCTATTCCAGACGCCCGCCCTGTTCAACTGGCTGGTAATCGTAGTCTTTACCATCCTCGCAGTAGTGCCGTGGAAGTGGGTACACCCCTTCCGAGTGAAACGACTACGGGCACTAAATGCCACCGCGGCTGTCATCTGGGTAGCTACCACTGCCTACATGACTGTAATCGCCCCATCGCGTCCGCTGTGGCTAAGTGCTGCATGGCTCATCTCGGGACTTTGGATTCTGGCCATCAGCGCAGCACGCACCATTCTTGGTCCGTCGAATCGCTAGTGCAATAGGTGCTTGCGCCGCCCCTTGGGACGCTTCCAACGCGACCTTCTGGACCGGCGCGGCGCAGCCACC
The DNA here is from genome assembly GCF_030217145.1 of Winkia sp. UMB3158. Classification (NCBI taxonomy): domain Bacteria; kingdom Bacillati; phylum Actinomycetota; class Actinomycetes; order Actinomycetales; family Actinomycetaceae; genus Winkia; species Winkia sp. UMB3158. The sequence goes on from NZ_JASONH010000009.1 coordinate 33,672, forward strand.
TTTGCCAGTGACTTATAGGCCTTCCGATCCATCCACGCTTTGAATCCTTCCAACGCGAAGGTACCCATGATCAACATGGCGATGATGCCTATGACGTGGGGCGGATAGCCCCTGCCGTGCAAACCGAAGTACACGTAGGGAGCCATAAACGTCGCGATAGTAACCACCATGCCAAGCATTCGTTTTGCGAAACGAGGCGCTGTGACCATGGTTAGTAACCCCCACGTGTACGGGATAGCGGTAAGCAGGTCTATTGCCCACAGCATAACCAAAGATCCCTCAAATTCGCGCACAAACATTACGGGCAGAACTCTAAGTGCTGAATATGCAAGCACCACCAGGTAAGCCAGGAACTTCGCGTTGGTGAACAGGCGAACTAGGACGGACCGCGGCTGCAGCTGAATGCCAAGTTGCTGCAATTGTTTTGCTGCCCTTGCAGATATCAGGAGCGAATCCAGCCCGTGTAACGCCCCCGTCAGGAAAAGCTTGTCTGCCTTGGTACGCCGTTCCAACAGAAAATCGATCAGTAGTCTAGGGGCAATCCCGATGGGCGTTACCTCGTGCTCACGCGCGCTCTGTTTCGGTCCTAATTCGTGGAGTAAAGACGCATCCACCCACGTCTTCCATGCCCCTATTTGAGCATCCGTCATAGTGAGCAGCCACAGCCGCTCCCTCTTTCGCACAGAATCGCGCAACGTCTCCATGATTAGTTCACGCTCTTCTAGCTCTCGTGGGTCCGGCACATGAGTCATCTCGCGTACGTGCTTGTCGCGCAGATCCCCTAGTCTTTCGACACCGGCCGCCAGGCGTACTTGCCGCGGCCACAGGATCAAATCCTCGCCGAAAGAAATGTCGATTAGAAAATTCACCGTTACACCTTATCGGGTAAAGTCAGGCGGGTCAGCAAGCACCTGTGTTTCATCCACCATGTAAACCAGGTCTGCCAGTGCTGAAAGCTGCCCCCGAGGGGCTCCTACCGCCAGCAGGTAGGCTTCGGCCAAGACAGCCAGCAACGACAGCAGATGTTTCGAGCCCCCAATTGCCTCGTTTACCTCGTCAACAGCTCGCATACTGGCATCTGAGGAAACAGCCTGCAACAGAACTTCCCCAAGCTCTATCGATTTCAAGATATCGCTGCGCCACTCGGAGTCGACCCCCAGTTTCATAAGCACTTCAGATGCCTGGGACTTAGAAAAACCGCTGAGGATTGCCGCCAGCGCTACTACTCCAGGTGCGGGATGGGGAGCCATGGGTCGGGCCGGGACAACAGATGTTATTCTTCTTGATGCCAGCCCGCAGGCGAAGTAGGTGAGCTCAACCAGGAAATAGTCCTTTGTCAGGCGCTGCCCTTTTACGGGTTTGGAACGTACCTGTTCCCACAGCGGAAATATCCGAGAAGGGATCCCCACCCTGTCCAGTTGCCCAAATATTTGTCTAAATCCAGCAGATACCAGGAAGTCTATTAGTAGCTGACGAGCCGTATCGTCCCATTCAGAGGGCATTTTCGCTCCCCTGAGGGCGGATACCGTCCAGGCTCCCAGGTATGTTTGGCGTCTGCCTGCCGCCCTAGCCAGCCGCAACACTAGGTGCGGATCTGCAAGATCCCGTTTGGAGGACAGAACTACCTGCCCTGAATGGAGCGCTACTGACTTGTCAATAATCTGTAGAGCCGGAGCCTTCCGAATTCCCCGCACTACCCTCGGGAGTGTTTTCTTTGGGCCTCTGGCTACCGCTTCGGCACGATCAAGCAGACGGGCGGTAGCATTTTCTATCTCTATTGAGGCTTGCGCAATGGTGGCCCGCAATTGCCTTGCAGTAGTGCCCATATAGTCCGCCACTAGGTCTTGCTGTTCGATCCGCAACACCTGGGTAGACGAAAAATGTTCAACGCAATCGCGAACGTCGCGTAGCAGACTACCTGCCCGGTCCAGCCCCGCCCGGTTCGCAGCGGCTAGCCACGAAGATTCCACACAATCCAGTAGCCGCAGGTCGGCTAGCCCACCGCGAGCGCGCAGAATATCCGGTTCGCTAAGGTGTGCTAGCTGGCCGAGCTTGTCCCAGCGTTCCATCGCTTCATCAATCAGCTTGGGAATAACCTGATTGGCGCGCAGCCTCCATTGGGACAGGTATTCCCTCTTCAGGATTTCCAAGATCCCAGACTTACCCGCTATGTATTTTAGGTCCAGCAGCGAGAGGACATTCCAAAGGTTGTCTCCTTCTAAGAGCTGTGGTCTGGCCAAATGCACCCTAGCACCGAGGGCTTCCCCCAGTAGTGCAGCCCCTTCACTGGCTCCAGGACCGGAAATTACCAGTTCCATTGGGCAGGCAGGACCAGCGGTTGCCTTTCCCATAGCGCCGGCAAAGCCCACCGCGTAGTCAGCATCGTCGGGAACGTATTTTTCTACCTGTTCCTTTCGCTGGGCAAACAGCTGCCCCCTATAGGCGATACCGAAGGTGGGTGAGTAAGAATCCGCCAGTAACCCCCGTGGCGGTTCGAGGGTGCTCATCAATCACCCACTATTGCGTCTACGAAAGTCTGCGGATCGAAAGGCGCCAGGTCGTCAGCGCCCTCGCCAAGGCCCACCAGTTTTACTGGTACCCCCAGCTCACGCTGTACCGAAACAACAATGCCGCCCTTAGCGGACCCATCCAGCTTGGTTAGGACGATGCCGCTCAGGTTCACAACTTCGTTGAAAACTCTGGCCTGCTGCATCCCGTTCTGGCCGGTAGTGGCGTCGAGCACCAGCAATACTTCGGTCAGAGGGGCTTGCTTGCCAATGACTCGGGCTACTTTACCTAGCTCATCCATCAAGCCCGCTTTGTTCTGGAGTCTGCCGGCGGTGTCGACGATTACTACGTCCGCACCTTTTTCCTTACCGATCTTTACCGCATCAAATGCTACCGAAGCGGGATCTGCGCCCTCTTTATAAGAGCGGACGAGCTCTACGTCTGCGCGTTCAGCCCACGTCTGCAGCTGCTCCGCCGCGGCGGCGCGGAATGTGTCAGCGGCTCCCAGCACTACCTTCTTATCTTCTGCTTTGGCGATACGGGCGATCTTGCCGATAGTCGTGGTCTTACCAGTGCCATTTACGCCCACTATCAGCATTACTCCCGGAGTGTTTTCATCAGTTGCCGAGAAGTTGATGGATCTGTCCATATCCGGGCCTACCTGCTCTAAAAGAGCTGCCCGCAATATTTCTTTTACCCGCTGCGGATCGTGAGTGCCGTCAGCAGCGACCTCCTTGCGCAGCCGAGAAACCACTTCCTCAGTTGCGTCTAGGCCCAAGTCTGCCATCAGTAGATTGTCTTCAATTTCCTCCCAATCAGAGGTGGACAGATCCCCTTTGCCCAACACGGATAGCAACGCGGAGCCGAGCACGCCGGACTTCGAGAGGCGGGAGCGCAACTTCGCCATACGCCCAGAAGGCTTCTCAATTCGGGGTGGCTCCTGGGTGGCAGGTTCTGCCTGCTTTTCAGGTTGCGGCTGCGGTTCGACTGGGGCCTCCCCCTGCACCGACTCCTCAGAGCTTGGCAGCTGCGGCTTTTCCGGGGGTGGACTAATCTGCTTGCGGTTATGGGCTACGACCCCACCCACAACTAGAATCAGCACTACTACGAGCGCTGGGATCCATACTTCCGGCCTAGAGACGATCTGCAGAATATGTTCCATGCCCTAATCATCGCCTATTTTGGGCGCGGATGCGAAACCTCTACTTACTAGAGGACGATCCTGCCGAGGGGGCGGGCTTAGAAACCTTAGGTGCAAAAGAGGGCGGAAGATCGTTTCCGGCAGCATCCTTACCGTTGTCGATAAGGACCGCATCAGAGTTGATATCTGCCAGTGCACGCTGACCTGTGGCGCGGGTAATGCGACGCACGAGCCTGGCCTTAGAGAGTTCGCGAGCCTCAGAAAGCGTTATCTCTTTTACTTCGTTAGCCGCGTTCGCAAAGTCTTCCGTGTCGTTGAGGACGCGCGGAGTGGCCGGCGCGGGAGTAGAAGCGGACAGAATCGATCCCAACTTCGAATCGGTGGGATGCTGCGCGCCTAGATGCGAAAGTTCCCGCTTCTGCCATGCTGTGGTGGAATCACGAACCCACTTGGTCAGACCCCCATCAGGTCTACGGGTGCGGATTACAGCTGCCATTACTAAACATGCCACCACTACCGTGATGATCAGCACCGCAAATACAAGCAACAAGGACGCGTCCATGCCTATGATTTTGCCATGAAATTTTGCCCGCTCGCACCGGAAAAGTCCCTTTTAGAAAAACCGTGACCAAAACATAACATTTGCGCTAACGATGCGGCCGCTATTTAGCTAATTTCTGTGACACAACGCTAGTTACTCCACCTTGCATAGTGACTCCATACAGAGCGTCTGCCTTTTCCATAGTGCGCTTTTGGTGGGTAATCACAATCAGCTGCGAGCTCTGCCGCAATTCCTCGAACACTGTAAGCAAGCGAGCTAGATTCGCATCATCTAACGCCGCTTCGACCTCGTCCATCACGTAGAAGGGAGAGGGACGGGCCTTGAAGATTGCAACCAACATTGCCAGCGCAGCCAGAGACCGTTCCCCACCAGAAAGCAGCGACAGGCGCTTGACTTTCTTCCCGGCGGGCCTCGCCTCAATTTCAATACCAGAGGTGAGCATATTCTCCGGATCGGTAAGCACCAAGTCCCCTTGCCCTCCTGGGAAGAGCATCTCGAACACGTGGTGAAATGCCTGGCGCGTGTCGGCAAAGGCTTCAGAAAACGCATTTCGCACCTGGGTATCTACGTCCTCGATAATCTGCAGCAGATCATCTCTTGAGGAGCGCAAATCCGCTAGCTGGTCCGCAAGGAACTTATAGCGTTCAGAAAGCGCTTGGTGCTGCTCGAGCGCGAGCGGGTTCACCTTCCCCAGTGCGCGCAGTTCGCGATTGGCTTTGCGAAGGCGCTTTTCCTGTTCGGAACGCACGTAAGGATATCCTGGCCCATCTGGCTGCTCGGGGTCGGGCACCAGCAGATGGGGGCCATAGTGTTGCACTAATTCATCCAGGCTGAGCGATAGTTCGTCGTGCGCAGTCGCAGCCAGCTGATCCTTGCGGGCATTAATCTCGGCTTTTGCGACGTCCCCCCTATAGGCACTATCGGTGAGCGACGCCAGTTGTTTGCGGGCATCGTCTAAACGCTTCCGGATCTGCTTTATCTGCCCCGAGCGCGCTTTCGCGGCCTCTTCTTCCTGCGCCCTAGCCGCTCTTGCCCTCTCCAGGGCTCCCTGGGCTGCTTCGAGTGCCACCGTGGCCATGTCGCGAAGTTTTTCTGCTTCTTTCAGCTTCTGCTTCCGGCGAGCTTCCCCGGCCACTGCCCTATTGCGCTCTTCTTTTTGTCTAGCAGCATTTTTCCGCAGCGCAGAGGCCCTATCGCGCAGATGGCGGCCCTTTTCTTCTTCAGATCTATGCGACAACCTCGCATCGGTTTCAGTTTTGATCAATTCGCTTTCGCGCTGCCGGGCCTCCACGAGGGCTTTTTCTACTTCCTCTACCGCAACTGAGTCTGTGGGACTTTCCAGGAACGAAGCAAGGTTTTGCTCAGCGTCTTCCTTCCGCTGCCTGAACGTGTCCTTTTCCTGATCGGCACGCACTAGCGCCTGCTGGGCGCGATCTAGTTCCGCCTTCGCCGCGCTGACCGTCGCTTTCAAAGCCGCTGCCTCTTCTGCGGCCTTGGCGTATGCTGAGTCGGCTTCGCGTAGTTTGCGCAGGGCGCGGGCTTCATCTTCTTCTGCCGCGTTCAGGTCCTTTTCCGCCCTCTCTAATCCCCCCTTGGCGGCGAGGCTGGCGCGGGAGGCCGCCATGGCTTCTTTGGTGGCATTGTCTAGACGTGCTTGCATCGAGAGGACGGATTCGACCTCTGTTCCTCCGGTTTCGATGCGATGGAGCGAGATGATTTCGCCATCTTTACTGATAACGGTCGTAACGTTCGGTTGCGTCAGGGCCGCAATGGCCTCTTGCCGACTGTCCGCGATGACGATTCCTGCAAGGGCAAGGTCGAGGAATCCTTCCATGACACCCTCGCGGGCAGTGACCACCGACCGAGCCCACCGCCCGTGTTTCAGCTCAGGTTGGGAGGCAGGTGCTTGCTGGGAGGCGATTGCGAGCTTCACCGGGCCTCCCGCTACATCGGCCGCAGCCAGCGCATTTTCTACAGAATCGGCCACAACGGTGCCTGCCAGCTCCCCCAGGGCCAGGGCGATCGCGTCCTCGTACCCTTCGGAAATTTCAATTAGCGGGGGTAATGATCCCAACAGGCCCGGCAATTCGCGATCCAGCAAGGAGGCAGTAGCGTCGGCCGGCGCTACGGTAGAGGCGAGCGCATCTCTCTTGGAAGTCCACCGCATCTCAGCCTCAAGAGCCTGCTGGTGTTTGCTGCGCGCCTGCACCACCTTTTCTCTTTGCGCGCGCACATCGGCAGAAGCAGCTTCATGCACCTTGGCTACTTCCTGGTCTTTCTGAGGTAGCGCAACGGCCTTTTCGCCTTCCTTGGAGGCTTCAAAGCGAGTTTTTGCAAGGCTGAGCGCTTCCAGCGCGTTTTTTCGGTGCGAGGTAGCCGCATCAAAACGCGAGTTTGCAGAAGAGACTTCGCGTTCTAAGCGTTCCCGCTCCTTATTTCGTTTCCCGGCGACAGACTTGGCGAGGGCGAGTTCGCGCTCTAACTTCAGGCGCTCCTTTTCGGCCTCTACTTTCGCGGCAGTAATTTCCTGCAGATACCCGACCGCCGCCTCGATGTGTTCCATCTGGCGTCTATCTTCCTCGGTGGCTGCCGCGGCCCTGCGCTCGAGTTCTGCTGGATCTTCCCCATGGTAGGCGATGGGTACGGACAGGGATTTTACCCGCTCTGCGGCAAGTATTTGGTTGGAGCGCAGCCGTTCAGATACCGCGGTGAGGCGCTGCCATCCGGTGGTTAGTGCTTCCAGTGCCGGGGATCCTTCTGATTCTTCTCGCTCGGCACGTTCTAGCTCTTGGGTGATAGTAGAGAGGTTGTTTTCGGCTTCCTTTTTCTTCTGTTCCAGGGCCGCCCCGGATTCGTTCAGCGAGGTAAGCCTCTCCGCGAGCGCGGCCGCATCGTCGGCGAGCAGGCGCGCTTTGGCATCGCGAACGTTAGCACTAATCACGTCGGCGCGGCGGGCGGTTTCTGCCTGCCGGGCAAGGGGGCCAAGTTGTTTTCTTATCTCGTCTGTTAGATCTTCAACTCGGGAAAGGTTTCCTGCCATCTGGTTCAGTTTTGAGATGGCCCGTTCTTTCCGCCGGCGGTGTTTTAGCACCCCTGCGGCCTCTTCAATGAAGCCGCGCCGCTCCTCGGGGGTTGACGACAAGATGGCATCGAGCTGGCCCTGCCCCACGATCACGTGCATCTGCCTGCCCATGCCCGTATCGGAAAGGAGTTCTTGAACGTCCAGCAGGCGGCACTGGGTGCCATTGATGTGGTATTCGGAGCCGCCTCCCCTAAACAGAGTGCGAGAGATGGTTACTTCTGCGTAGTCGATCGGAAGAGCCCCATCCGAATTGTCGATGGTGAGTGTCACCTGTGCTCTTCCGAGGGCGGCTTTGCCAGAGGTGCCTGCAAAGATCACGTCTGACATGGCGGTACCGCGCAGTGCGCGCGCTCCCTGTTCGCCCATGACCCAGGCAAGCGCGTCTACGACGTTCGACTTGCCTGAGCCATTAGGGCCAACCACGCAGGTAATCCCCGGCTCTAAGCGCATAGTGGTAGCGCCGGCAAAGGACTTAAAACCCCGCAGGGTCAGATTTTTTAGATACACGCCGGCTTAGAACCAGATCTTTATTTCTCGTTCAGCGCTGGTGGGCGAATCGGAGCAATGCACCACGTTCTCGATATTGTTCGAACCCCAGTCGCGGCCGAAGTCTCCGCGCAGCGTTCCCGCAGGGGCAGTAGTGGGATCGGTAGATCCTGCCATGACGCGCATTCCCTCAATGCATCGTTCTCCGCGAACCACAATTGCCGTCATCGGGCCGGAGGACATGTATTCGACAAGGTCAGAGAAGAAATGCTTATGCACGTGTTCTGCGTAGTGCTCACGCAGTTTTGCCTCGTCGGCCGTTACTACTGCAAGAGCCTCTAGTTCGTAGCCCTTGGCCTCGATACGCCTGATAACTTCCCCGGTCAAACCACGTTTGAACGCTTCGGGCTTGACCAGCACTAGTGTGCGTTCACTCTGCGACACCTTCTTACCTTTCTGCTGAGTATCTATATATTACTGGGCACGTTCTCGGATGGGGCTTTTCCTACGCCCATCACTTCACGCACGTGTGCTGCAAATACTACCGATCCGAACGCAACTACAGCGGTGTTCGGTGCTGGCGCGCCCGCCTGCTCCGAAGCGGTCACAGCCTGATCAATTGCGGAGGCGGTATCTTCTGCAACAAGCACCCGGTCCGGTCCGAACACGTCCTCCGCAATCTGGCGAAGCCGATCAATCTTCATGGCCCGTTCGCCCGGCATCTCGGTCAGAACGATAGCTTGCAGAAGCGGTTCCATCTCTGAAAGCACGCCCTCTACATCCTTGTCTCCCATAGCCGAATACACGCCCACGATGTCCGTGAACGGGAAGTCGTCCTCGAGAGTACGCCGCAACACTGCCGCCCCGCCTGGATTGTGCGCAGCGTCGACCATGACCGTTGGGGAGGAACGCAGTATCTCGGCCCGACCTGGCGAGCTCGCCGCCGCCATCCCCTGTTCCAGCAGCCTCGCATCCAAGGCCTTACCACCGGCCATAGCCTCGAACGCAGCGATGGCGAGCGCAGCATTTTCTGCTTGGTGACGTCCGAAGAGCGGCACGTACACGTCCTCGTACACCGCCGCGGGCGTACGCACCGTAATCAATTGTCCCCCAACAGCATTCTGGCGGGACAGGACCTCAATATCCTTGCCGTATTCACGAACAGTAGCGTGCTTCTTCTGGGCTTCCTCCAAGATCACCTGCCGGGCGGACCCTTCCTGTTTGGACAGGATAAGGATCATTCCCTCCTTAATAATGCCCGCCTTTTCTGAGGCAATCTGAGGCAGCGTCGATCCAAGCCACTTCTCGTGATCCTTACTAATTGGAGTAATGACTCCTACCCCAGCATCGATCACGTTAGTGGCATCCCACCTGCCACCCATTCCAACCTCTATAACGCCAAGATCAATCGGGTAATCGGCAAAAGCTGCATAGGCCATGACCGTGAACACCTCGAAGAAGGACAGGCGCGCTCCCTCCCCAGCGGCATTCTTCTGATCTACCATGCTGACAATGTCAGCCACATCCTTATAGGCGGCAATGAAGCCTTCCTTCGAGATAGGCTCACCGTCGAGCGAGATACGCTCGCGGACGGTATGCAGGTGCGGGCTGGTGAATCGTCCGGTCCGCAGACCAGTAGCTTGGGCCAGCGAATCGATCATGCGCGCGGTAGAGGTCTTCCCGTTGGTACCCGTGATGTGCACTGCCGGGAAGGACTGCTGCGGGTCTCCCAAGTACTGCATTGCCATAGCTACCCGGTCAAGGGAAGGCTGCACCTTGTGCTCGGGAGCGCGCGCAATAATTTGGGCGTAGATCCGGCTGACCTCCTTGTCGAGGGCGGCCTCACGGGCTGCTTCTTTTAGCAGGTCCTGGTGGGCTTCTTCCGGAGTCTTTTCTTTACTAACTTCGTTTACCACTTCGGGCAACGGTCCTGCTAGCAATGAGGCCTCGACCAAATTCTCGAGAGCCTGCCTCTCTTCGGCCTCGGCACTTATGTCCGTCACCGGTAGTTTCTTCGGTTCCTCGTCCTGGTCGGCCGCTTCCAGATAGGGCAGCAACTCCGGGTCTATGCCCGACTGGCCTGCCTCATCTACCGCTGCCAAGAAGGCATCCGCCGCGCTGGTGTGATCCGCATCGTGTTCGTTATTCATCAACTCAATCTTAATGCGCCGGAGCATTACTTAGAAACCTGGAACCCAAGCATTTTAGATGCCATATCAAAACGTGAATCACCAGCTCGGAAAGACAGGACTGTTTGCCATAATCGGCCTATGAAAGCTAAAACGGAGTCAGTGTTGCGTTCTAAACGCGACTTTAAGAACATATTAGTAACGTCCCTTGCCCTGTTTGCCATGTTCTTCGGAGCGGGCAACCTAATTTTCCCCACTATGATCGGGGTCAATTCCGGCACCTCTTTCTACGCGGCTATTTTTGGGTTCCTATGTACCGGCGTAGCTTTACCTGCTCTAGCGATGGTCGCTTCGGCAACCTCTCGCGAGGGCATCACCAGCTCATCGAAACGCATGGGCACTCAGTTTGGCTTCATTTACACACTCATCGTCTTCCTGTCCACCGGCGTACTCTATGCAATCCCCCGCGTAGCTACCGTGAGCTACGAAATGTCGGTAAAGCAGTTCTTCCCCCACTCTTATGATCGCGTTTCACTAGCGCTCTACACTGTTGTTTTCTTCGCACTAGTGGCGCTCACCTGCCTAAACGCTCAGAAGCTAACCGAACGAATCGGGGCGATCCTGACTCCCGCCCTGCTCATTCTGATCACAATTTTGGTAATCGTAGGCATCTTCACTCTTTCACCTGTTTCGCACGCACCAGCCAAAGACTTTTCTTCTAACCCCCTGGCTACAGGTGTGCTGCAGGGCTACTTCACCATGGACGCTATTGCAGCCTTTGTCTTCGGCGGGGTCATCATCTCTTCTCTTCAAAATTACGGCTTCGGCGAAGGCAAACGCCTCTTCGGCGCCACCGTACTCACGGGCTTTTTTGCCGCCCTCATCCTTGCGGTCGTCTACCTCGGACTAGCCGCGTTGGGCGCACGCGTCACCGACGCCTCGGTGGCCAATGGCGCGGTCGCTCTGTCGGGAATGTCGCATACGCTCTTCGGGAGGGCGGGCATGGCCGTCTTTGGTGGAATCGTATTCTTGGCATGTCTAACTACCGCGGCAGGTCTCGTCAGCGCCTCGTCGCAGTATTTCTGCCGCCTCTTCCCCACTGTTTCACTACCCACCATGGTAATGATTCACGTGTTCATTGCAGCTGCCCTGTCTAACCTGGGCCTGGACCTAATCTTGCAGGTAGTTGCTCCTATCAACGTATTCGTCTACCCCATCACCATCATCTTTACCTTGGTGTGCATCCTAGACATCGTTATTCCCGGCCACATGAAGTGGACATACCGAGCCGGTGCCTGGACCGCTGCGCTGTTCGCCATTGTTGACTCGGTTCGTTCCGTTCCTGGACACGAAACCTTCGCGGACTCGATTTGGACACACTTGCCGTTGGGTGACGCCGGTCTGGGGTGGATTGTCCCGGCGGTAATAATGACTGCAATCGGGTTGGGAATCGACGTTGCTTCGGGACGCATTAGGAAGGGTGCGTCCACCATGTTGCAAACGGGCACAGTGCACTAAGCACAAGTTTCAGATCCATTGTTACTCAAAAGGAGGGGGCTGGCCCCCTCCTTTTGTTTTGCCCTACCTCGCCCTCGGCATCTCTTGGGTTATTTCGCCCAACGGGAAAGACAAAACGTCCCTGCCATGGCCCTTCAGGCACACTACCCATATCCTTAACACAGACCTACAGGCGGAATCCCGCCTCCCAACAGTGGCAAAACCACAGAAGCCGGAGATAGTAATGACAAAAGATCTAACAGCAGAACTGGGATCATTCACGCGATCGGTATCAGGCAGGCGCCCAGAGGTATCCACCCCCATCGAAATGTGGACCGGACTATCCGAGGCAGTAGTCTCGCGCATCGCGGATAATTGGGAGAAGACAGCTAAGAAGTTTGCCTCTGCTAGAACGGAACACTACTTTTCGGCAGAGTTCCTTATGGGCCGAGCAATGCTCAACAACCTCACAAATCTTGGCCTAGTAGATCTAGCGCGCGAAGCAACTAACGCCTTCGGCATCAATCTGGTGGATGTGTTGGAATCCGAGCCGGATGCTTCACTTGGTAATGGCGGGCTGGGCCGGCTAGCGGCGTGCTTCTTAGATTCTTGTGCCACGCTGGACCTACCGGTGACCGGTTACGGCATCCTGTACCGCTACGGCCTCTTCAAGCAGTCTTTCGAAGACGGCTACCAGCGGGAACACCCTGATCCGTGGATGGAAGAGGGATACCCGTTCGTCATCCGCCGCGAGGAAGAATTCCGTATCGTCCACTTCGCTGACATGACGGTTAGGGCAATACCTTACGACATGCCGATCACCGGGTACGGTACCAAGAACGTGGGCACCTTGCGGCTTTGGAAGTCCGAGCCGATGGAGGAATTCGATTACGATGCCTTCAACTCGCAGCGATTCACCGATGCAATCATCGAACGCGAGCGCGTTGCCGACCTGTGCCGCGTCCTCTACCCCAACGACACAACCTACGAGGGTAAAGTTCTGCGAGTACGCCAGCAATACTTCTTCGTCTCGGCTTCGCTGCAGACGATGATCGACAACTATATTGACCACCATGGCGAGGATCTACGCGGGTTTGCCGATTACAACTGCATTCAGCTAAACGACACTCACCCGGTGCTCGCCATCCCCGAGCTCATGCGACTCCTGATGGATGAACACGGCCTTGGGTGGGACGATGCTTGGAATATTGTCACCCACACCTTTGCCTACACCAATCACACCGTGCTCGCCGAAGCTCTAGAAACCTGGGAGTACTCAATCTTCCAGCGGCTCTTCCCAAGAGTTCTAGAGATCATTGCCGAGATCGACCGCCGCTTCCGCGAAGAGCTAGCTCAAGCCGGATACGACCAAGGCAAGATTGACTACATGGCGCCGATTCAGAACGGCTCCATCCACATGGCTTGGATTGCCTGCTATGCCTCCTTCTCGATCAATGGCGTGGCCGCGCTGCACACGCAGATCATCGAGTCTGACACGTTGCATGACTGGTACGACATTTGGCCTGAGAAATTCAACAACAAGACCAATGGGGTTACCCCGCGGCGGTGGCTACGGCAGTGCAATCCTCGCCTCTCGTCCCTGCTAACTAAGCTGAGCGGCTCTGACGAATGGGTTCGCGACCTCGATCGCCTGCACGCCTTGGAAGGGTATGCGGACGATCCCGAGGTACTTTCTGAACTACTTCAAATAAAACATGCTAATAAGAAGGACTTTGCTGCGTGGCTGAAGAGGCGCGACGGCATTGAGGTCAACCCTGACGCCATCTTTGACGTCCAGATCAAGAGGCTGCACGAGTACAAGAGGCAGCTTCTGAACGCCTTCTATATTTTGGATCTGTACTTCCGGATCAAAGACAATCCCGAGGGCGACTACCCGCCTCGAGTGTTCATCTTTGGGGCCAAGGCTGCTCCTGGGTACGTGCGGGCAAAGACAATCATCAAGTTCATCAACGCTATTGGTGAGCTGATAGCCTCCGACCCGGAGGTGTCAAAGATTCTGCAGGTTGTGTTCGTGCCGAATTACAACGTCTCCCCTGCCGAAAACATTATTCCTGCCGCCGATGTCTCCGAACAGATCTCGGTAGCCGGCAAGGAAGCTTCTGGCACTTCCAACATGAAGTTCATGATGAACGGCGCTCTAACGCTTGGCACTATGGACGGCGCGAATGTCGAAATTGTTGACGCTGTGGGAGACGACAATGCCTACATCTTTGGTGCCCGCGTAGACGAACTCGAACAGTTGCGTGCAGGCTACGATCCGGTCCGCACTATGCACGAGACGCCCGGCCTCGAGCGGGTGCTGAACACTCTTATCGACGGCACCTTCGACGATGGGGGCACAGGTATCTTCCACGATCTGCGGCGTTCGCTCCTGGAATCGCCCGGTTACGAACCAGCAGACATGTACTACGTACTCGGCGATTTTGCTGACTACCGGAAGGTGCGCGACCAGTTGGTAGAGGACTACCTCGATCGCCATTCCTGGGCAGCGATGTGCTGGCGAAACATTTGCAATTCCGGCCGTTTCTCCTCTGATCGCACAATCCGCGACTACGCCAATGACGTTTGGAAGATCGAGCCGCAAAAGATCTGACATCGGTTAAATAAGTTTGGGCCCAGCACTTAGCTGCTGGGCCCAAACTGTTTCTAGGCTACTTTTCCACGCGGGTTACAGAAGCGTGAACCTCGCTGTCGGATTCTTCGTTAGCCTCGAAGGAAACCGTCTTGGCCAGGGTTTCGGCGGCGATCATCTGCTGATGCATCCGCACATCCGGAATCCTTTCTTGGGGTACCGAGATGACCAAGTTGATTCGATCTGCCACGTGCAATCCGTCAGCTTTACGCTGGTCCTGCACTACGCGGATCACGTCGCGAGCATAACCTTCAGCTTCCAGCGCCGCATCCACGGTTGTGTCGAGGACGACGAAGGTGCCGTTCCCCAGCACGGTTGCCGCCTGGCCCTCCTCTGCCGTGACCTTCACCGAGGTCGCCACCTGGCCGGGGCCAAGAACGACTGGCTCGCCGTCTACCTCAACGCCATCGAAGCGGACTTTGCCGTCTTCCAGTTCTGTCCACGCTCCAGATTTCTGGGCTTTGAAAAGCGCAGAGGTGTGCTTGCGCACCTGGGGCGGGAACTCGCGCGGGTTCAGCGAAAGTTCCTTCGCTACTTCCAGGCCTGATTCAGCCGCCGGGACAAGTGTCATTTGCTTGACATTTACCTCGCTTGCGACCAGTTCCTTGAACCCTGCCAGGCCGGCAGAGTTTTCAGAAACTACAGTCAAAGTCTGCAGCGGCTGCCGGACGCGCAGCTTGTTTGCCTTTCGCAACCCGTGTGCTGCCGAGACAATGTCGCGGATTTCGTCCATGGTGGCAACCAGCTCATCATCTGCGCAGGCATCCCCAAGCACAGGATAGTCGGCAAGGTGCACCGACTCGTCCCCGGTTAGGCCGCGGTAGATCTCTTCTGCCAGCAGCGGGGCTAGCGGCGCGATGGCACGCATGAGGACTTCGAGAACTGAATACAGTGTATCGAAAGCGTCTTCGTCCTCGTCCCAGAAGCGCTGGCGGGACGTGCGAACGTACCAGTTGGTCAACACGTCAGTGAAGCGCTCCACCGCGTGAGCAGCACCGGCTACATCGTAGGAGTCCTGATCGGCGTCGACCTCTTCGACTAGCTTCTTGACCGAAGCGATCAGGTACCTATCCATGACAGGTAGCGAAGCAATCTTTTCCCGATCTGCGAAGTCAATCTTCTTCGCCGCATACCCCTCGCCGTTATTGCACGCGCCAGCGTACAGGGCAAAGAAGTAGTAGCAGTTCCACAACGGCAACATGACCTGGCGGACGGTGTCGCGAATCGCCTTCTCGGTAACCACGAGGTTGCCACCGCGCACCACTGGCGAGGACAGCAAGAACCACCGCATCGCATCCGATCCATAAGAATTGAATACCTGGTTCACATCCGGGTAGTTGCGCAGGGACTTGCTCATTTTGCGGCCGTCATCTCCGAGGACTATGCCGTGGCTTACGCAAGAGGTGAAAGCAGGACGATCAAACAGGGCGGTCGCCAGCACGTGCAGGGTGTAGAACCAGCCGCGAGTCTGCCCAATGTATTCGACGATGAAGTCGCCCGGGTAGTGGTTTTCGAACCACTCCTGGTTCTCGAATGGGTAGTGCACCTGCGCGTACGGCATGGACCCCGAGTCGAACCAGCAGTCGAGCACGTCCGGAATGCGACGCATCATGGACTTGCCAGTTGGGTCATCGGGGTTGGGGCGCACCAAAGTGTCAATGAACGGCCTGTGCAGGTCTTTCACTTCTACTCCGAAGTCGCGCTCTAGTTCTTCCAGCGAGCCGTATACGTCTACTCGCGGATACTGCGGGTCGTCGGACTTCCACACCGGAATCGGGCTTCCCCAGAAGCGGTTACGCGAGATGGACCAGTCGCGAGCACCTGCCAGCCACTTGCCGAACTGGCCTTCCTTAATATGGTCAGGCACCCAGGTGATCTGCTCATTCAGCTCGACCATGCGGTCGCGGAAAGCAGAAACCTTCACGAACCAGGAGGATACTGCCTTGTAAATCAGCGGCTTGCGGCACCTCCAGCAGTGCGGGTAAGAGTGGGCGTAGGACTGCTGACGTACCAGCACGGCTCGCTGCTCGCGAGGAATACGGGCAAGCGGCCCCTCATCGTCTTCAATGCCGCGGCGCAGATCGCGAACAACCTGCTTATTAGCGTCAAATACCTGCAGGCCTTCGTACTCAGGTACCTGCGAGGTGAATTTGCCCGCCTCGTCCACAGGAACGACGGCCTTGATGTCTGCCGCCATGCAAGTAAACATGTCGTCTTCACCAAAGGCAGGTGCCGTGTGCACCAAGCCGGTGCCATCTTCGGTGGACACGTAATCGGCGCTTACTACCGTAAACGCATTCGGCCCAGGAACTTCGCCCTCTTTGGCCCCATCCATGAAGTAATCAAAGATTGGAGTGTAGCGGCGCCCTAGCAGATCTTTCCCCTTGTATTCAGCTACTACTTGCGGGTCCTCGCCCAGCTCTTTGGCATAGTTGGGAGCCAGGGCCTTGGCGATCACAACCTTCTCGCCGGCCAACGGCGAGTCCAGGTCGGATGCTACCGCAATGGTTACGTAGTCGATGTCTTCGCCAACGGTAATGGCCAAGTTCGACGGTAGCGTCCAGGGAGTAGTCGTCCAGATCAGCGCCAGCTCGCCCGTCTCTAGGCGCAGGCCTACGGTAACCGTGTTGTCCTGGCGAATCTGGTAGACGTCGTCATCCATCTTCAGTTCGTGGTTGGACAGCGGAGTTTGGTCGTGCCAACAGTACGGCAGCACCCGGTAACCCTCATATGCCAGCCCCTTGTCGTAGAGCTGCTTGAAAGCCCAGATGACCGACTCCATGTAAGTCACGTCTAGGGTCTTGTAGTCGTTTTCGAAATCTACCCAACGGGCCTGTCGGTTGACGTATTCTTGCCATTCGTCGGTGTAACGCAGCACAGAGGAGCGGCAGGTGTCATTGAACTTTTGAATGCCGATGCCGTCAGGGCCTTCAATCTCGGACTTATCTTCGATGCCCAGGATGCGTTCTGCCTCGAGTTCGGCGGGTAGGCCGTGTGTGTCCCAGCCAAAGCGACGCTCTACCCGCTTGCCCTTCATGGTCTGGTAGCGCGCGACGGAATCCTTTACGTACCCGGTCAGCAGGTGCCCGTAGTGGGGCAGACCATTGGCGAACGGGGGGCCATCGTAGAACACGAATTCGTTTGAGCCGCCCTCGCCCGCATCACGGTTGCGGATCGATTTGCGGAAAGTGTCGTCTTCTTTCCAATAGGCCAGGGTCTCCTCTTCCATCTGGGGGAAGTTAGGAGAGGAGGCGACTGCGCTATCACGGTGGCGTGGGTAGGCCCCTCGCTTTGCTTCTTGCGGATCCTTGCTCATGGTCTCCTTTTCCTCTGCTTCGAGGACGACATGAGCCGCGGTACCACCTCGGTTGCCACCTAAACCCTGCGTCAAGATGGCCACTCATTGCAGCTGTGTCGGGCTTACCCGCTGGGGTCTACTTAGTTACCCGTTCTTCCCAGTGCTCCCCGGTGATTGCCGGATCAATGCCCCTCCAGTGTAACTATGGCTCCAGTACTAGCAAAACCGTATTCGCCTTTTGGGAATTGTGGTGTTAGCCACCTACTTTTTGCGTGCGACGAGCGTATTTGTAGCTTGCGCGGTAGGTCTGATGATGACCGAATCGATATTTACGTGGACTGGGCGGGATAGACACCAGCAGATCAAATCCGCTACGTCCTCGGCAGACAGCGGATTGTCGACTCCTTCGTAGACCTTGTCGGCTGCCTCCTGCGAGCCAAGTCGGTTCAGGGAGAACTCTGCTGTCTTCACCATGCCGGGAGCGATCTCTATTAACCGCACATCTTCGCCCACCAGTTCTTGACGCAGCGTTAGCGGGATCATTCTTTCCGCATGCTTGGCGGCCACGTAACCGCCTCCACCAGGATAGGTATCGTGTGCGGCGGTGGAGGTAACGAAAACCAGGTCACCGCCCTCGCGCAAAGTGGGCAGAAACGCTTTGGTGACGTTTAGAGCAGTGGAGACGTTGCGAGAATACATTTCCTGCCAGTCCTCAACGGTGGTATCCGCGATCGGATCTTGGCCCACCGCGCCGCCGGCATTATTTACTACTACCCGCACGTCCGCGCCCAAGGACTGAGCCATTTTGTCCACTGCCTCTTTGTCCTTTAGGTCGCACACATAGTATTCGCAGCCGGTTTCCTTGGCGAGCGCCTCCAGTTTGTTTTGCCTGCGAGCTACTGCCACCACAGACCAGTCACTTGCGGCCAGAGCTCTGACGGTTGCCGCCCCGATGCCGGATGAAGCTCCTGTTACAACTACTTTCCCGCCGCGCGGATTTGCATATCGATCCATATCTCTAATCTAACGCTGCTTTCCCTGGCTGGCTGGTTCAACGGCTTGGTAAATTGGAGGAAACTTAGGAGGACGAATGCTAACAGTAGGAATTTTGGGCACTGGCTCCATGGGCAGCGCCATTGCCCGTGGCGTCGCTGCAAACGGCAAGGAAAAATTTCGGCTATGTCTTTACGCGCGCCGGAAGGAATCGTCTGCTCCACTTGCCGAGGAACTAGGTGCGGAAGTCGCAACAGACCCGGATGATCTGGTAACCAAGAGCGATATTACGGTAATCGCTGTAAAGCCCTACCAAGTAAACGGCGTGCTCAGTAAACTTGCAGACCCCAAACAGACCATCATTGTTTCGGTTGCTGCAGGCCGTTCCCTTGCCACCTTGCAAGAAGACCTCCCCACCGATGCAGCCGGGCTAGTTCGCGTGATGCCCAACGTAAACGCCTCCCTTGGCAGGTCAATGTCCGGCCTCGCAGCCAGCGAAGGCACCTCCCCAGAAACCCTTGAGAAGGTAGTCCAGGTGTTTGATTGCTGCGGTAACACCGAGGTCATTTCTGAGGACCTCTTCCCGGCATTTGCTGCCATTGCCGGATGCCTGCCTGGATGGATTTTCCAACTGATCGATTCTTTTGCCCGGGCAGGACTAGCCCATGGCATTCCCAAAGCTCAGGCTGTACGCATTGTCGCCACCGCCATGGCAGGTACGGCTGAAAACGTGGAAGCCCAAGCAGCAAAAGGGGAACTCACTCCGACTGATCTGGTCGATACCGTCCTCTCCCCCGGCGGGACCACTGTCGCCGGACTCCTGGCAGCCGAGGCAGCTGGGCTATCTAACGCAGCAACTGCTGCGGTAAATGCGGCAGTGCAAAAGGACAACGAACTGTCTAGGGCAAAGTGAATCCTTTACGTAAACTCATTCGCCCAATTTACGCACCGACCGTAATCTTTGCGATTGGCTCGGGAGCCGTGGCACCACTTATCGTGCTTGCCGCTCTGCAGATCGGGTTCACGTCCTCGCACGCATCCACCGTGATGGCATATTACGGCGTGGTTGGCGTTATCGCGGCACCATTGGTAGGCCATGTCTTGCTTCATTCCACTGACAAGCGCGGCCTGATGGGAGCAACGGCGATAGCTGCTATCTCGTTGGCAATATGCCTTTTCTCGCTGTATTCGCCCGGCACGGTAGCAAAGGTCGGCTACGTAATCGGTCTGACCGGTATCGCAGTAGCGGCCTCTGTATGGGCGATCGCCCGGCAGTCCTATCTTGCCGACAACATTGATTCCCGCTACCGGGCAACTGCCCTTTCGATGCTGGGGGGCATGATGCGCTTGGGCGTCATGGCAGGTCCTGCCTTGGGCGCCGCCATGGTGGCTTGGGCCGGCATCCCGTCAGTGTTTTGGCTACACCTAATAACAGCGCTGATAGCAGGCGCTATGATCGCAATCTTCCTGGTGCCGGAGCCGGGACGGGCAAAAACCGCCCAAACTGCGGCAAAGAAGTTAAATCGGAAAATCCGGCGAAAAGCCGATTCAGTTTCCACTGCAATTGCGGCTTTTGCAGGAATGTCGATGCACATAGTAAGAGCGAATCGGAACGTGCTGATTCCACTGTGGGGAGCGCACATGGGGCTCTCCCCGACGCTGATCTCTGCTACTTTCGCTATCTCTGCTGCCCTCGATGTGGCCATGTTTTACCCCGCAGGTAGACTCCAAGACCGCTACGGCCGCTTGGTGGCTCTACTTCCCGCCTACCTGATCATGGGCAGTGGATTCTTAGGGCTGGTGCTAGTAGACGGCAAGATGGCGTTCCTGATATTTGCTTCTTTGGTTGGATTCGGCAACGGTTTCGGCTCGGGCATTGTCATGACTATGGGCGTAGACATGTCCCCGGACGTTTATCGCGAACGGTTCTTGGGGTGGTGGACCGCAATTACCCAGGCGGGTAGCGCCGCCGGCCCCCTATTCGTAGCAGTTCTTACCGACACGGTGGGGCTAGCCGGGGCAATGTGGGCCACTGTAGCAGTGGCAACAATAGCTGCCCTGTGGGTGGGATCCCTATTCCCTCTTGCCTACGGGCGCCTAGGCCTCAACACGGCAGGCCGAGAGCTTACTTCGAGTTCGCTCGAATAAAGTCTTTTACCTTCTGCGCGTCATTCGGAAGAGCTTCGACCCGCCGCGGTCCGTCCATGATCCCCACGAAACGGGCCGGTACCTCTGGTTCATGCCCAGTAGCCTCTTCGATGGTATCGGCGAATTTTACGGGCAAAGCGGTCTCCAGGACCACCACGGGGCCACCGCAGCGATCGCGCAGCTGTTCGGCAACGTGCAATCCGTCGGCAGTATGAGGATCTATTTGCACGCCCTGCCTATCCCAATCGCGAATCTGCTCGATGCGATCAGCGTGGGTGGAGGATCCACTGATGAATCCGTAGTCTGCTACCTTCGCGAAAGCCGGCGAATCGGACAGGTCGAATAGTCCTTTTTCTGCCAGCTGCCGCCCAAATAGGTCCGCAGTTGCCTTTCCGTCGCGGTCCAACAGATCAAAAATAAAGCGTTCGAAATTCGAGGCTTTAGAAATGTCCATCGACGGGGAGGACGTTGCCAGCGTTTCGCTGGCAGGACGCACGCGATAGCGGCCTGTGCGGAAGAACTCCTCTAGTACATTGTTCTCGTTTGTAGCGACTATCAGCTTGTCGATTGGCAGCCCCATTTGCCTTGCAATATGGCCTGCACAGACGTCGCCGAAATTACCAGTGGGAACACTAAAAGAGACCTTGTCTCCGATCCGGTTAGCCACTCGTAGGTAGCAGCTGATGTAGTAAACCAGTTGTGCTAATAGTCGGGCCCAATTGATGGAGTTGACCGCACCAATCGAATAGGAGCGCTTGAACTCTAGGTCACCTGCGATCGTCTTAACGATGTCCTGGCAATCGTCGAACACCCCATCGATTGCCAAATTGTGGATGTTGGGATCGGTAAGAGAGAACATCTGTGCCTGTTGAAAAGGGCTCATCCTGCCCGCCGGCGTCAACATGAACACCTTGATGTTCTTCCTCGAAGCCATTGCGTACTCTGCCGAAGAGCCCGTGTCCCCCGAGGTAGCCCCCAGAATATTGAGGGACCTTGCCTTCTTCGCCAGTACCCACTCAAATAGTTCTCCGAGCAGCTGCATTGCCATATCTTTGAACGCTGCTGTGGGACCGTTAGAAAGGTGGGCCAGCCACAGCCCTTCCCGCAGCTGCGAGACTGGCACCATTAGAGGATCAGAGAATTTGTCATTGTCATAGGCCCTGGCACAGATCTGTTCCAGATCCTTAGGGCTTATGTCGTCGATGTACAGGCTAAGTACTTTCGCCGCGAGCGCGCTGTAGCCGTCCTCTTTCAGCAGGACCGCCCATTCTTCCAGCGTCTTCGCATCCAATTGGGGGTATTCCGCGGGCATGTAGAGGCCCCCGTCCGGAGCCAGCCCTTCGAGTAGGATCTGGGTAAAAGTACGCGGGGCGCCGCCACCTCGAGTAGATATGTATCGCACGAGCTCAGTCTACCTTGGCAGTGGCCTCCGCCGGATTATCTTTCCTCTGATTGAACGAGGCCTCGAAGGTGGCTCCCCCTAGTTCTGGCTCCTCTAGCAGGCGGAGTTTACCACCGTGGGCTTCCACTATGGCGTGGGCAATGGACAGTCCAAGCCCGGTGGATTCGCCCGGTTTACGCGCTGAATCGGCGCGGGCGAAGCGGTCAAATATCTTCTTTTTGTCCTCTTCGGCAATCCCCGGCCCATCGTCGCTTACCGTAACTATTGCGCGGCCATCTTGACTGCGTAGGGATACTCGCACCAGTGTGCCCTCAAGCGTGTGCTGGTATGCGTTAGCAGTAAGGTTTGCAAAGACCTGCCGGAGGCCAGCTTCGTTTCCAATTACTTCAATGTCTTCTGCGCCCTCGGCCAGATTCAAATCCCACTTGTGGCTAGGGGCGCTTACTGCCGCGTCAGCTACCGCATCCACAGCTAGTCCCGCGAGCGGTACAGGTTTTACTTCCACTTTCCTACCGGAGTCTATGCGGGCTAGCAGTAAAAGATCTTCTACCAAGGCTCGCATTCGTTCCGCTTCTGAAGCAATCCGCGATACTGCTTGGTTGGGGCTCTCCCCCAGATCTGTGCCCGCTAAAAGCTGGGCGTATCCTCCGACCGTAGCTAACGGGGTACGCAGTTCGTGGGAGGCATCTGCGACAAATTGTCTTAGCTTTTCTTCGCTGCGCGCTCGGGCTCCAAGAGAGCGTTCGACGTGATCAAGTGCTACGTTGAGCGCTTTTGCCATCTCGCCCGCCTCGGTTTCGGAGGCGGCTAAGGCTGCTGGGGCTCGCGTGTTGAGGACGGCCCCGGACAGATCCTGTCTGGTTACCTGCCGTGCGACCTTGGTAACGGTGCGAATGCCGGCTAGTTCGCGGCGAACCAGCACCCTTGCCAGCAACCAGGCCAATGCCAGCCCGCCGATACCGTAGAGGGCGGAAAGGCCACCAAAGAACACCAGCACATTGTCGACTCGCTCTAACGGCTCGCCCGCCAGTACCTGAATGCCCTTTCCGTCGGCTGAAGGCAGTTTCGCCTCGAGTACCCGGTAGTGTCCCAAGCCGCTAATCCAGGTAGAGGACGGCGTTTCTTGGGCCGCCTGCAGGAATTCTTCCGCCTGCGAATCACTAATCTGCACAATGGCCAGGTCCGAGTCGACCTTGCCAGCGAGCATTAGGCCGCCCTTGCGGATCAGATGCACCGACCCGCGCGATAGTCCGGGGTTCTGCAGCGAGTGCGACAGGGACCCCCCGGAGGGGTCGGCTTTCATCTCTGCCTGCCCTAGCGAAGAGCGCAGCGTGTCATCTACCTGCCCTACGAGCACCTGCCGCAGGGTAACTCCTGCCAGTCCTCCAACAAAGAGCAGCAGACATATGCCGACCAGCAACACTAGCGCTGGTAGGCGTAGCCCTAAGGAGCGGTATTTACGCTTCATCGGCAGCCGCAGGTTTCATAACGTAGCCCACCCCGCGCACGGTGTGGATCATAGGCGGACGACCGGCATCAATCTTTTTCCGAAGGTACGAAATGTACAGCTCTACCACGTTAGCTTTTCCGCCGAAATCAAAGTGCCACACGGCGTCCAAGATTTGTGCCTTAGAAACTACCTTTGAAGCGTTCTGCATCAAGTATTCACACAGGTCAAACTCTGTCTTCGTGAGTTCGATCAGGCTGCCTGCTCGCGCCAATTCGTGCCGATCTACATTCATCTGTAGATCGCCCACTGTAAGTACGGTCTCTTCTACCTGTGCTGCCAGGCCACCGGCTCGTCGCACCAACGCTTCAAGGCGGGCTTCGACCTCGTCTAGATTGAATGGTTTCGTCACGTAGTCATCGGCACCTGAGCGCAGTCCCTGCACCCGATCTTCGACGGCATCTAGCGCAGTCAGTAACAGGATTGGCAGATTCGGGAGGTCTCTGCGGATGCGTTCCATTGCTTCTAGTCCGTCCATCCCAGGCATCATTATGTCGAGGACGGCGGCGTCGGGATCCAGTTTGCGCGCTGCCTGCACTGCCCCGAAGCCGTCAGTAACGGCGTGGGTGCGCCACCCTCTGGATTGCAGGGCCTGTGAGAGGAGGTCAGCGAGCATAGGCTCATCGTCTGCAATGAGTACGAGCGGGGCACTTCCATCAGCATGTTGGGGTAGGTGTGGCATTGGCATCCTCTCTTTCCCTACAACTGTACCCATATGGATTGTGTGCCTGATTGGCTATACCTGTGTGCAAACTATGAACGATTAATCCCACACCTGCCATTGCCGCCCCCTTAGCTAGCCTCATCCGCTCCTGGTCGCGGTACACTAGACCGGACAAAGCCGAAGCGCGGAACACCCCCGCGCCCTAGCTATGGAGCGTATTTTGACAACTGAACTGAAGATGCTGGAAAGTCCGGCGGTTCCCAGCAAGGTGAGCCCGGACGGCCTAGAGGAAAAGTGGACAAGGGCTTGGGATGAAAACCATACCTATACCTTTGACGTAAACACCGACCGCAAGAAGGTATATTCGATCGACACCCCACCGCCGACCGTATCGGGGTCGCTGCACGTGGGCCACGTCTTCAGCTACACTCACACAGATTTGATGGCGCGTTACAAGCGCATGCAAGGCTATTCCGTCTTCTACCCGATGGGGTGGGACGACAATGGCCTGCCCACTGAACGTCGCGTGCAGAATTACTTCGGTGTCCGGTGCGACCCGTCTCTTCCGTATGATCCGGATTTTGTGCCGCCACACAATGGCACTGGCAAGTCCATCAAGATGCGCGACCAGGTACCCATCTCGCGCCGCAACTTCATCGAATTGTGCGTAAAGCTCACTATCGAGGACGAAAAGCAATTTGAGTCTCTATGGCGCCAGTTGGGCCTGTCCGTGGACTGGGCCCATACCTACCAGACCATAGGCAAGAAGGCACAGAAGGTAGCCCAGGCTGCCTTTATTCGGAACGTGAAGCGGGGGGAGGCTTACCAGTCCGAAGCTCCGGGACTGTGGGACGTAACCTTCAAGACCGCGGTGGCACAGGCTGAATTGGAAGCTCGCGACTACCCGGGTAGCTACCACGCCCTCGCTTTCCACCGCACCGATGCGGACGAGGACGTAGTTATCGAGACGACCCGCCCCGAACTGCTAGCTGCTTGCTGCGCCCTCATTGCCCATCCGGACGATGAACGTTACCAGCACCTGTTCGGCAAGACGGTAAAGAGCCCCGGTTTCGAGGTTGAAGTACCCGTGTTGGCCCACCCTGCCGCCGAAATGGACAAGGGCGCTGGCATCGCCATGTGCTGTACTTTCGGCGACCTAACCGACGTGCAGTGGTGGCGCGAACTGGATCTGCCTACTCGAAACATCCTGCGCAAGGATGGCCGTATCATTGCCCAGACCCCAGAGTGGATTACTTCTGATTTAGGCAAGAAGCTATACGAAGAGATGGCCGGCAAGACCACCTTCAGCGCCCGCAAGGCGGTAGTGGAAGCTCTGACTGCTTCCGGCGAAATGATCGGTGAGCCGAGGCCGACTCAGCGAATGACCAACTTCTTCGAGAAGGGCGACAAGCCTCTAGAAATCGTGATGAGTCGCCAGTGGTACATCCGCAACGGCGGCAAGGATTACACCCGCGAAGGTAAATCGCAGAACCTAAACGAAGAGCTGATCAGCCGCGGCAACGAACTGGTCTTCCACCCGCAGTTCATGCACGTCCGCTACGACAATTGGGTACGCGGCCTGAACACGGACTGGCTGGTCTCGCGCCAGCGCTTCTTCGGCGTACCTATCCCCCTGTGGTACAAGGTAGACCAGAATGGTGAAGTCGACTACGACGCGGTTTTGACTCCTAGCGAGGACGCCCTCCCGATCGATCCTTCTATTGATGTGCCCGAGGGCTACACCGAGGACCAGCGTGGCCAGGCGGGCGGATTCGTTGGCGAAGTGGACATTCTAGATACTTGGGCGACTTCTTCCCTGTCACCGCAGATTGCGGCTGGCTGGCTCACTGACCAGAAGCTCTTTGATGCGGTATACCCAATGGATCTGCGTCCGCAAGGCCAGGACATCATTCGTACTTGGCTCTTCTCCACCGTTGCTCGCGCTCACCTTGAATTTGACGCACTGCCCTTCTCGCACACCGCTATCTCGGGCTGGATCCTGGATCCGGACCACAAGAAGATGTCGAAGTCCAAGGGCAACGTGGTCACCCCTTCCGGTCTGCTCGAAAAACACGGCTCCGACGCGGTCCGCTACTGGGCTTCCTCGGCAAGGCTGGGTACTGACGCGGCCTTTGAAGAGGCGGAGATGAAGGTTGGCCGCCGGCTAGCTATGAAATTGTTGAACGCCTCGAAGTTCGCTCTTTCGATGGCTGGCGAGTCTATTGATCTGGACCCGGCAAAGGTAACCTTGCCGGCTGACCAGGCAGTAATTGCCAAGCTGGTCGAGGTAATCGACAAGGCTACTGCTGCCTTCGAAGACTACGACCACACCCGCGCTCTGGAACAGGCAGAGTCCTTCTTCTGGTCCTTCTGCGACAACTATCTAGAGCTGGTCAAGGACCGCGCGAATAACTTCGAGGGTACCTACAGCGAAGCAGATGTGGCCTCCGCCCGCTGCGCGCTAGCGATCGTAGTGGACAATGTAACCCGCTTGCTGGCGCCGTTCCTGCCCTACGCTGCCGAGGAAGTTTGGTCCTGG
This sequence comes from Winkia sp. UMB3158, assembly GCF_030217145.1. Lineage (NCBI taxonomy): Bacteria > Bacillati > Actinomycetota > Actinomycetes > Actinomycetales > Actinomycetaceae > Winkia > Winkia sp. UMB3158. The sequence continues at coordinate 60,281 of NZ_JASONH010000009.1, forward strand.
TACCGCGCCGGTTCGGTGCACACTTCGCCTTGGCCGGACGGGGCTGATCTTCGCGAGGGCGGCGGCAACACGGCTCTGCTCGATGCGGCAGGCCAGGCTATGGCGGCGTTGCGCAAAGTCAAGTCCGAGGCGAAGGTCTCGCAGCGTACTCCTTACTTGCACGTGTCTTTGTTGGTACCCGAACAGATGGTGCCGGCAATCCAGGAAGTCCGCCCAGATATTGAGGCCTCGGCTAAGGTAGAGGGTGAACTGACTATCTTGCCAGCCGATCAGGAAACTGTTACCACTGGCGAATTTGAGCTTGGCGAACCTCCTGCCAAGCGGAACAGGAAGTAACTCCATGAGTGATCCGTTCCAACCAGAAGAAGAGGAAGTGGCCCCGATCCCCTTGACCGACGTGGTTGAGTGGACTGGCCCAACCCTGGCCAAGGTGGAACCGCACCAGACTGTCCCGTGGATCTTGCGCGATAGGGCTGAAAGGGCACCGCACCAGACACTGATTGACCGAAAGTCGCAGTTGGGTGGTTCTTGGATCCACTTGAGCGCAGCCGAGTTCCTTACCGAGGTTAACTCTGTGGCTGCCGGCCTTATCGGCCTCGGTCTAAAGCCCGGCGATCGCATGGCGATTATGGCGCACACCAGCTACGAGTGGACTCTGTTGGACTTTGCCGCGCAGAGCGCCGGCCTTGTTCTGGTTCCGATCTACGAAACGGACTCGGCAGAACAGATTGCCTGGATTCTAGAGGACGCAGATCCGACCCTCGTCGTCACTGAGACGATGGTGCTGAAGCGCCTGGTAATGTCCGTGCAGGACAAGGGCAAGTCGCTAAAGAAGATTCTGTCCCTGGACGACTCTGCCATCATTCAGATTCTGGAGGTAGGCAGGTCTGTTCTTCCTGAAGAAGTCGACCAGCGAGTTGCGGAACTATCTACCGACGACCTTTCGTCTATCGTGTACACCTCGGGAACGTCTGGCCGGCCCAAGGGAGTCGAGCTGACTCACGGGAATTTCACTCACCTGGCGCTAAACGGGATGAAGTGGATGCACGAGATCGCAGCTCCCAAGTCTTCCAGGCTGTTGCTGTTCTTGCCGCTAGCTCACGTGTATGCAAGATTCCTGCAGATGTTCCAAATCGCGGGTAACGGCGTGCTCGGCCACACTCCGAACACCGCTAACCTCCTTGGTGACCTAGCCTCCTTTAGGCCTAGTTACATCCTGGCAGTGCCCCGCGTCCTCGAGAAGATCTACAATGCCGCCGAGGCAAAGGCTGATTCCCACAGGATCACTCGGCGCCTGTTTGCTGCGGCAGCCAAGACGGCAATTGAATACTCTGAAGCCCTTGACACTGAGGCGGGCCCGTCACGTTCGTTGAAAGCGCGGCGCGAGTTCTACGACAAGCTGGTGTTTCACAACATCACCAAGCTGTTGGGACCGAACGCGAAGTATGTCATCTCTGGGGGCGCTCCCCTTGGCCGCCGCCTGGGCCACTTCTTCCGAGGGCTGGGCGTTACCATTCTCGAGGGCTACGGTCTTACCGAGACTAATGCTCCCCTGGCAGTAAATACTCCGCGGCTCACCAAGATCGGCACCGTTGGTCCGCCGATTGCCACGGTTAAGGTCCGGATTGCTGACGACGGCGAAGTGCTGGTAAAGGGCCCTTCCGTTTTCCGGGCTTACCACAATGCCCCTGAACGGACCAAGGATGCTTTCACCGAGGACGGCTACTTCCGCACCGGCGATCTTGGTTCCTTGGACATGGACGGTTACCTGTCCATTACGGGACGCGAAAAAGAAATCATCGTTACTGCTGGCGGCAAGAACGTTGTCCCAGCAACGCTCGAAGATTCCCTTCGCGGTCACCCTCTGATCAGCCAGATTATGGTGGTAGGCGATCAGAAACCGTTCATCTCAGCTCTGGTGACACTCGATACCGAGATGCTACCCAAGTGGCTGAAGAACCGAAATTTGCCCAACATGGACGTTACGGATGCTGCCCGTCACCCCGAAGTGCTGGCAGCACTAGACCGGGCCATTGCCAGGGCAAACAAGCAGGTTTCTAGGGCAGAGTCCATTCGCAAGATCAAGGTCCTGCTAACCGACTTTACTGTTGAAAACGGTCTACTTACTCCCTCGTTGAAGGTGAAGCGCTCAGCAGTCCTGCATCGTCACGCCGATGAGGTAGCCGAGATCTATTCGACCAAGAAGTAGCAGACATAAATTTGTGGGGGGAGCATTTTTGCTCCCCCCACAATTGTTTAAGCCTTCTTTGACTCCTGGCGAATGCGGACGTGGTGGTGGATTACCTCGTCAACAATGAAGCGAAGGAATTTCTTCTCAAAAGCAGGATCCAGCCCGGATTCAGCCGCTAGCTCTTGCAATCTAGCTACCTGCCGCCGCTCCCGATCCGGATCCGCCGGAGGCAAATCAAGCCTAGCTTTTAGGTGCCCTACTTTTTCGGTGCAACGGAATCGTTCAGCAAGAATGTGCACAAGCGCGGCATCAATGTTGTCGATGGTTGCTCGCAGCTGAACTAGTTCTTCAGGAAGGTCACTCCCCTCCTGCAAAGTCTGATCTGCACTCACTACGCGCTCCGTTCTGCCCGCCGCTGTGAGGGATCCTCCCTAACTAGCCTCGCGGTTGCTCCTTCGGTGATCACCTCTGGGGTGATAACCACTTCTGTGACTGTGGGATCAGACGGTACTTCAAACATGGTGGTTTTCAAAACTGATTCCATGATCGAAGACAGCCCCCGCGCGCCAGTGCCCTGCGCAGATGCCAGCTTGGCAATCTCGCGCAGTGCCTCTTCCGTGAAGGTAAGCTTCACGTCGTCTAGCTCAAACAAACTTACGTACTGCTTCACCAGGGCGTTCTTGGGTTCGGTAAGCACCCGCATCAACGCTTCCTCGTCTAGAGCAGAAACAGTGGTGAGGACGGGAAGACGCCCGACGAATTCTGGAATCATCCCAAATTTGTGTAGATCTTCGGTAGTGACCTGAGCATAAAGATCCCCGTGCTCAGACTTAGATTTCAGATCCGACCCAAAGCCGGTGCGGCGCCGCCCCAGCCTCTCTTGGACAATATCCTCGATACCAGCGAATGCTCCGGCGGCAATGAATAGGATGCCCGAAGTATCTATCTCGATAAACTCCTGGTGGGGGTGCTTTCTTCCTCCCTGAGGCGGTACGGAAGCAACCGTCCCCTCAATAATCTTGAGCAGGGCCTGTTGTACGCCCTCGCCCGAGACATCGCGCGTAATAGAAGCGTTCTCGCCTTTACGCCCGATCTTGTCGATCTCGTCAATATAGATGATGCCGCGCTCGGCGCGCTTTACGTCCCCATCTGCCGCCTGGATTAGTTTCAGCAGAATATTCTCGACATCCTCGCCTACATACCCGGCCTCGGTAAGAGCTGTCGCATCGACAATCACGAACGGCACTCGCATCATCCGGGCCAAAGAACGCGCCAGGTGGGTCTTGCCAGTGCCTGTTGGCCCCAGCATCAAGATGTTGGACTTGGTCATGTCCAGATCGATCTCTTTGCCCCCGTCGCGGGCGCGGACCCTCTTGTAGTGGTTGTATACGGCCACCGCGAGTGATCTCTTAGCACTCTCCTGGCCGATTACGTACTGGTTCAGGAAGTCATAGATTTCGATGGGCTTGGGGATTCGGTTGAGGTCCTGGGTATCAGAATGGCCCAATTCCTCTTCAATTATCTCGACACACAGCTGAATACACTCGTTGCAAATGTAAACCCCAGGCCCAGCAATGAGCTTACGAACCTGCTTCTGAGACTTGCCACAAAAAGAGCACTTCAGAAGATCAACGCTTTCAGCAGATGTGGCCACGTTTTCCCCTCCCCGATCGTCACCTTCTACCCTACGCAAAAAAGCGGGTGAAGCGCGATATGCCACGCACTTCACCCGCCAATTAGAGCAATGACTTAGGCCTCTAGTCGCTTGATCTTGCGCGACTGCAGCACCTGGTCGATCAGACCGTATTCCTTAGCTTCTTCTGCCGTTAAGATCTTGTCACGCTGCGTATCAGCATGAATCTGTTCGGCAGTGCGCTTGGAGTGGCGAGCAAGCGTGTTGTCCATCCACTCGCGCATCCGGTCGATCTCGTTTGCCTGCACCTCAATGTCCGAGGCCTGAGCGTAACCACCCTGGCCGGCGAGCGCAGGCTGGTGAATAAGTACGCGGGCGTTCGGTAGAGCCAGGCGGCGGCCCGGACTACCAGCTGCAAGCAGGACGGATGCGGCGGAGGCGGCCTGCCCCAGGCACACTGTCTGGATTTCAGGTTTGATGTACTGCATGGTGTCGTAGATGGCTGTCATTGCAGTAAAGGACCCACCAGGGCTGTTGATGTACATCGTGATAAGAGAATCCGGATCCTGCGATTCCAGCACTAGCAGCTGCGCCATCACATCGTCAGCGGAGGCGTCATCTACCTGAACGCCCAAGAAAATGATCCGATCCTCAAATAGCTTAGTGTAGGGATCCGAACGCTTGAACCCGTAGGCGGTGCGCTCTTCAAACTGAGGCATCACGTAGCGTGCCTGCGGCAGCGAGGCTGCAAAACCCATATTGTTCATCTTTGCCTCCTACTTGTTAGTTCCAGCGTTGATAGCAGAGGCATGCTCGACCACGTGGTCAACAAAACCGTATTCCAGTGCCTCCTGAGCTGTAAACCACTTGTCGCGATCCGAATCGACTTCAATCTGCTCAAGCGATTTGCCAGTACGGTCAGCAGTAATTTGCGCAAGCGTCTTCTTCATCTGCAAGATCAGATCCGCATTGATACGAATATCCGCAGCCGTTCCTCCGATACCGCCGGAAGGCTGGTGCATCATTACGCGAGCGTGCGGGGTGATGTAGCGTTTTCCGGGAGCCCCCGCAGTCAGGAGCAGCTGCCCCATAGAGGCCGCCAGGCCTACCGCGACAGTTGCCACGTCAGGCTGCACCAGCTGCATGGTGTCGTAAATAGCCATCCCACCGGTGACCGAGCCACCCGGGCTGTTGATGTAGAGGAAAATATCGGCTTCCGGATCCTCGGCTGCCAAAAGCAGCATCTTCGCGCAGATCTCGTTAGCGTTTTCGTCTTCCACGGCGGAACCGAGCCAAATAATGCGCTCTTTTAGCAGACGCTCAAACACAGCGCTTCCGGGAGCGCCCGGTGCCGGCTGTTCTGCAGCTACTGGATTTGTCACTACGTCCTCCAAGGTCTTTTTCATTGCTAGGTAATACGGTACCTACTTCCCGCGAATATACCTGCACTAAATACCGTCTTTTCGCTATGGGCACAGGAAGCGGGTATAGGAAAAGTGGGGGCCAAAGCCCCCACTTTTCATCTACAAGACTTACTTGTCTTCTTCACCCTTGTCTTCTTCTTCTGCGGCTTCTTCTGCAGCGGCCTCGGCGGCAGCTTCAGCAGTAGCCTTTGCTTCCTCTTCAGCCGGATCCTTGGTGAACTCGGACAGATCTACAGCGTTGCCGTCCTCGTCTTCGACCTCGACCTCGCGGAGCACCTTGACAAGTGCCTTGTTGCGGGCCATGTCGCCGGCCATCGCCGACATCTGCTGCTGTGCGTTCTCTCCACCGAGCAGCTGAGAGGGATCAATGCCGTAAGCCTGGGCAGTCTGGAAGATGAACTCCAACAGCTCCTGCTGAGAAACCTGCACCTGCTTCTCGGCGACTAGCTTGTCGAGCAGCAGCTGGTCCTTCAGCGAAGCCTCGATTGCCTTCTTAGCCTCTTCCTTTTCCTCATCCGAAGCGGACTCGTCTACGCGGGCCTCAATCTCGGACTTCAGGATGTCCTCGGGCAGCGGCACCTCAGTGTTGTCGCGCAGGTGCTCCAGGACACGATCGCGGGCCTGGACAGCCTGCTCGCCAGCCTTGCCCTGCTCGACATTCTTGCGCAGGTCGGCGCGCAGCTCTCCGATGGTGTCAAACTCAGAAGCCATCTGAGCAAAGTCGTCATCAGCTTCCGGCAGCTCCCGGACCTTCACGGAGCGCAGCTTCAGGTGCACCTTGCCAGCTTCGCCCTCGTGGTCGCCACCGCGCATGGTGGTGTCAAAATCGGTCTCCTCGCCGGCAGACATGCCCTCAAGGGCCTCGTCCATCCCCTCCATCATGGAGCCGGAACCGACCTCGTAGGAAACGCCAGAAACCGAATCGATTTCCTCGCCCTCGACCGAAGCGTTCATGTCGATAGAAACGAAGTCGCCCTTCTGGGCCGCACGCTCAACACCCTTCAGGGAGCCGAAGCGAGTGCGTAGCTGATCCAGCTCTGCCTCCACGTCGTCATCAGAGACCGAAACGTTGTCGACCTTGATCTTCAGGCCGTCGGTAGAAGCAATCTCGAACTCGGGCATGATCTCGACTTCGGCGGTGAATACCAGCTTCTGATCTTCGCCCTTGCCAGTCGGAATATCAGTTACCTCGATGGCAGGCTGAGCCAACGGCTGCACCTTTGCCTCGGCCAGAGCCTGGCTGTAGAAATCAGACATCTTCGAGTTGATCGCCTGCTCGACGACATAGGCGCGACCAATGCGACGATCAATAATCTGCGGAGGCACATGTCCCTTACGGAAGCCAGGAACGTTGACCTGCTGGCCAACCTCCTTGTATGCCTTATCCATTGCGGGCTGTAGCTCTTCAGCTGAAACCTCTACGGTCAGCTTGACCTTGGTCTTCGCAAGGTTTTCAACAGTGGTCTTCACAGTTTCGAACTCCAAATGTATCTACGTTATTCCGGCTAAAGTGCCAATCCCTCTGATACTAAAGCAAAACCCCACCTATAAGGAAACGCGCGGGCAAAGCTGTGAGCTGTTACGCCTTTTAAAACTCACTGCCAACAACCAAAACGCTCGTTTTAGGCGAGTCTACGGATATGGACAAAATTTGCCTACGCAACCTTCACTCGTTAGCATGGTCGGCATGGCTAAGAACACTAACGCGGTACAGTCCGCCACTATGGCTATGGATACCTGTATGTGTATGTGCATGTGCCACATGTGTCGCTAGTCGATTTTTCCTAGCGCTTCAATAGGCGCCCCGAGCGCCAATTCTCTTTTCCTTCCTGCTGGAGCAGTATATCCAGTCACTCCCCCTACGCTGAGTGGATTCAACATGTCTAAACGCAATACCCCTCTATCCATTGCTACCCGCGTCGTAAACGACTTCTCTGCAGCGCGGCCCCATGATCAGTATCAAGCAGTAGTACCACCCATTTATCTCGCCTCCACCTTTGCTCAACATGCCGACGGGACCCCAGCGGCCTACGGTTATCAGCGCAGCGGCAATCCCACCCGCGGTGCCGTCGAATCAGCGGTAGCTTACGTCGAGGGCGCCGAACACGCCCTCGCTTTCGCTACGGGAATGGCTGCAAGCGCAACTATTTTCTCTTCCCTAAAGGCAGGCGACCGGGTACTGCTAACCTCCTCCGTTTACGGCGGCACTTTCCTGTTTGCAGAGAAGTTCTTCGAGGCACGAGCCATCGAATATCAGTTCGTGCCCGACTTCAACGCGATAACTGAAATCCCTTCTGACACCGCCCTTATCTTCGTCGAATCGCCCACCAACCCCACTTTGCGAGTCACCGACATTGCGCACGTAGCCGGCCTGGCGAAGCAAAGCGGCGCGAGGGTAGTAGTCGACAACACCTTCTCTACCTCCTACCTGCAAGACCCACTCGCACTCGGGGCAGATGCGGTCGTTTACTCGGGAACAAAGTACCTGGGAGGGCACTCTGACGTCCTGGCAGGCTTCATCCTCACCAATGATGAGGAATGGTATGCGAGCTTGAAGATTGCCTCAAAAGCACTGGGCAATCCCCTTTCTCCTTTCGACTCCTACTCCATCCTGCGCGGCCTAAAGACTCTAGTTATCAGGATGGACCGCCAACAGCAGAACGCCCTCGAACTACGAAAAGCACTAGAAGAGCACCCCGCAGTCGAGCGCGTCCTTACACCCGGGTGGTATTCAGAAAAAGAGGCTCAAATCCACGCTCGCCAATCGCATGGCGACGGCGCCCTCTTCTCATTTGAGCTGAAGAAAGGCATCGATTTTCACACCTTCGCCTCCCACCTCAACATCATTCGCTTTGCCGTATCGCTGGGCTCGGTAGAAACCCTAATTTGCCACCCGGCCACCATGATCCACGAAGACCTGACCCCCGAAGAACGAGAAAAGGCAGGCATCTCGGATCAACTGCTCCGCCTCGCTGTAGGAATTGAGGACGTGGCAGACCTGCGCGCCGATCTACTTGGAGCGCTTTCTTATGTAACCCCACTAAATAACGAGGAATAATGAAAAAGACACTACGTTTCATTGCCGCCAGCACAATCGCAGCACTTGCACTAGTAGGCTGCTCTAGCTCCGCCTCGGATTCCGCTAAGAAAATAGAGTCTGAAGGCAAAATCCGGGTCGGTATTGAAGGCACCTTCGTCCCCTACGGCTACCATGATCCTTCGGGCAAGCTAGTGGGCTTTGAGGTAGAAATTGCCAAGCAGATCGCCAAATACATGGGAGTGAAACCCGAGTTCATTGAAACTAAGTGGGATTCGCTCATTGCAGGCCTGGACACCAATAAGTACGACATCGTAATCAACAACATCAACCCGACCGAAGAACGCAAGCAGAAGTATGACTTCACCAAGCCATATGCTCTTTCTCGTCCGCAGATCCTGACCAAGGAAGACTCGGACATCAATTCGCTTGCGGACATCAAGGGCAAGAAGTGCGCCCAAACTCCCTCTTCGGACTATGGTCAGACTGCCGCCAAGGCGGGCGCAAATGTAGTTCCCTCCCAGGGCTTTTCCGAATCGACCCAGTTGATTGCCAACGGTCAGGCTGACTGCACGGTCAACGACGTGGTCACGGTAGCTGCCTTCTTGAAGAAGAACTCCCAGAAGGGTTTCCGCGCCGTGGACGTTCCCGACGCGGAACCAGTAAAGATCGCGATCATGCTCCCGAAGCATCAGGAGGAGCTAAAGAAGAAGCTCAATGCCTCCATCTCTAAGGGACAAGATAACGGAGCATTCTCGTTGATCTTCATCCAGCAAATCGGCGAAGATATCTCCCCCAAGTAAGGACTCTAATGCATACAATCACGCTTTGGATCGAGGCCTTTCCGCAGTTGCTTGCGGCAACCGCCAAGGTCACTATCCCCCTATCGCTCGTTTCGTTCGTAATCGCGCTGTTGCTAGGTATCGCGACCGCCCAGCTGAGGCTGTCTAAACTGGCCGCGGCCCGGTCCATTGCGTGGTTGTATGTATGGATTTTCAGGGGGACTCCCGTCCTCGTCCAACTATTTATCGTCTTCTACGGCCTCCCAAAACTAGGCGTCTCCTTCTCTCCATGGACCGCCGCAATCGTTACTTTCTCGCTTAACTCGGGTGCCTACATTGCCGAGGGCGTGCGCGGGGCGCAACTGTCCATCCCCGCCGGCCAATGGGAAGCTGCCTCAACGCTGCGGCTAAGTCATTGGCAAACACTGCGCCACGTCATTGGGCCGCAGATCTGGCGCATTGCCTTGCCCCCACTCGGAAATGAATTTGTGAACCTAGTAAAGTCCACCTCGCTTGCCTCGGTAATCACGATCTCCGATGTGTTCCAGGTAGGCCAGCAGATCACCGCCCGCACCTACGAACCGCTCATTCTTTACACCGAGGTAGCAGCCATCTATTTAGTCATTTGCACGGGCCTTACATGGCTGCAGGGCTACTTAGAAAAGAAAACTTCAAAGTATGTGGTAACCAATGATTAGCATCAAAGACCTCTCAAAATCCTTCCCCGGCAAAGCGCATGCCCTAGATGGGGTTTCCGCTTCTTTCGCCCCCGGAAAAACGACAGTGATTGTTGGCCCTTCCGGATCGGGTAAATCAACTCTTCTGCGCACGCTCAACCTGCTCGAAATACCAGATGAAGGCCATCTACAGGTGGAAGACGCCGAGTTGGCTTTCCCCACGAAGGTCAGCCGCGCAGCCAAAGAGAACCTCCGCCAGCACTCGGCCATGGTCTTCCAGGGCTACCACCTGTTCCCCCACCTAACAGTTAGGCAGAATGTCGAGCTAGCTCCGAAAGTTTTGAAACGAAAGGGCCCTCTCGACACAGAACGGCTGCTCCAAGATGTAGGCATGGCCGAAAAGGCCGACTCTTATCCCGCTGCCCTTTCTGGCGGGCAGGCACAGCGCGCCGCTATCGCAAGGGCAATGGCGCTAGAACCAAAGTACCTTTTTTGCGACGAGCCAACCTCCGCCCTCGACCCGGAACTAGCCGCCGAGGTATCGAAAGTGTTGACCAAACTCGCTGCCCGCGGCCAAGGATTAGTAGTGGTCACGCACGACATGTCTTTTGCCCGCAGGGTTGCCGATGCGGTGCTGTTACTTATAGATGGAAAGATATATTTCGACGGAACGCCCCAGGAATTCTTCAATTCCACGGACGAACGAATCGTACAGTTCCTGTCGGTATTCGAGGGCTAACGCTCGTCGCGCACGCCGAACCACCCTCTGGCGCTGCGCCGAGCCCTCTCGGTCAACTTGCTGAACGGGTAGACTTCCCCACCGGCATCTTTGACTGCCGTCTCGAGCTTGTCGCGCAAAAGCCACACGAGGGCGGGATCGCACCCCGGAGCCAAGGACAAAGTCTGGCGGGTAGTGGCCACGTCCAACCCGGCGCGGTCAGCAAGGCCTTCTACGCCGAGTCCACTACGTTTTAGATTCTCTGCTAGTTCGGCGGCGGTATTGGCGGTTTCCTGACGATCCAGCATAAAAATCCCAACTACTTTGAATCAGACCTGGTTAGTCTACCCCTGTCAATCTTGTATATCGACTGGGCCCAGTTCAACGCCTCTAGATCGTGTGTCACCATGAGCACCGCATGTTTTTGCTCGGCCTCTTCTGCCAGTAGATTCATGACCAGTTCTGTGCTTTCAGAATCCAGATCCCCAGTGGGCTCATCGGTAATAATCAGCTCCGGCTCGTTCACTAGGGCCCGGGCAATAGACACCCGTCGCAATTCCCCACCAGAGAGCTCGCTGGGCATCGCTAAAGTCAAGTCCGCTATCCCGAGCTTCTTCATCAGCTCCAATGCTCTAGGTAGCACTTCGTCCTCATCCTTGTCTGCCATAGCGGCAGGCAACAGCACGTTTTGCAAAATAGTCAGAGACGGCAGCAGGGAAGACTGCTGGGTGACATAGCCGACCGTCTTATTGCGCAGATGAGAGATTTCGCGGTCAGTTAGCTCTGCCAGATCTTTCCCGCAGATGTGCACGGTTCCAGTATCGGGTTCCAAAATACCCGTGAGCAGGTTTAGCAAGGTAGTTTTGCCGTTGCCGGAGCGGCCGACGATAGCTACGAATTCGCCCTCGTCAATAGTTAGATCTACTTTGTCTACTGCCGCAAACGGCTTGCCACGGCGCACAAAAGAACGGCTAAGTGCCTTAGCTTCTAGAATCATGCCTACTCCCCTGCCCTAAAGGTCAGATAAGTTTCCTTAGAAAGGACTTTTCGCGTGGCCAATGCGGCCGCAATAACGGCGGTAAGAGTCGAGAATATTAGGCAAGCCAGCGCCAAGCAAATTCCCGTTGCCCATCCGGTGGGCAAATATGGCAATTGCATATTTGACTGAATGAGTCCCGCGAAGGGGTACATGATTAGTGCCCCTAGGAATACGCCCACGGCGCCGCCGCTAGCTCCTAACATGGCAGCTTCCGTCATTAGCAGCTTCACCAGTTCGGCTTTTCTGGCTCCCAGGATTCGCAGGGTCGCTAGTTCTCTCTTGCGCTCGTTGGCGGTGGCCGCGAACACCGCGACCAAAACGATAATTCCGGTCACCCAAAATAGTCCTAGGAAACCGAACATGTAATTAGTAGTAGATCCCAGGGTGGCCTTCATCTTTGAGGTCAGCCCCGCAGGAGTTACTGCGCCCACCTCACGCATATCGCCCATGGCATTGATGTAGGCGGCTACGTCCTCCGCTTGGTAGCCCTTCTCTACTTCAACCAACACATTCGACACAGCCTTGTCGACGCCCGCCACAGCGGGACGGCCAACGGCTTTCGAATAGCTGATCACCATCTTCGTGGTATTCGGATTGATAAATACGGAGTTGTCAAAGCTCGTGCCGGTGGGGGCCAGATGGGCTGCCACGGGGAACTGGTGATTGAACAGCTTAATATTGCCGTTCTCCGCAGGGACGATGTTGGCGCCCGCGATTACTTGCCCGTCTTGCAGCTTGTCGGAATATTGGGAACGAATCCACGGCGCAATAACGAAGTCTGTTTTAGGGTCAAATCCAATGATCTGAAGCTGGGTGGCGCAGCATGGCGCCTTCAGCGAAGAAATGTAGGTTTGCGTGGTTACGTTCTTTACCCCCGCCACTTTCTTCACGGAGGGCGTCGGGTCCTTCTTGAAATAGAAGGTTCCGGGATTGCCCTTCGTGAAGATCCCAGCGGCTTCCTTTTCTGCACCCTTGGGGACGACCATGATGTCGGCTCCCATTCGCGCCTTCACGCTGGACAGCCCTGCCTTCATCGAAAGTGCTGCCAGAGATCCGCCAAAGAAGACGAAGGAAAGGACTGCTACGACGACGATCAGTCCGACTGTGCGACCGGGCTTCGCCGATAGATTCTTCTTGGGTAGCTTTCCTAAAGTGACGAGGTTTGTAGACATTACTACTTAGTTTCAGCTCCGTTGCGTAGATCGAGGTATGCCACTACTGCGCTGATAACGATAGCTAGTACGCTCAGAACCAGTAGCGTCGGGCGGGTAAGTGAGTGACAGTGCATCATAGCCATACCACAAACGCCAATCAGCTTGGTGACAATGGCAATTTCGAGCGCCGCCACGAGGACGACTGCAATGGATAGGCCTGCGCGTACCTTTGGCGCAACGAAGAGTGTAATCAGGCCGAGCAGGGCTATCACAACGCCAATGCCGAGGGAGGCCTGAGCAGTCCAGTGGCAGGGCATGTAGTCGCCCGGCTCACCCATGCACACAGGTGCGAAGGTGAAAGGAGCAACAGCAATCAAGATACCTAGAGCTAATGGGGAGATAGCTCCGATTAGTTTAGTTTTCATCGCTTCTCTTTCGAAGGCTATTTGGACAGCAAAATTGTGTCCCACCCAACCCGATAAAGCAAGGTTAGCCTTACCTTTTTCATATTTTCGTCGTGAAGGTCACACGGCGTAGCGAAAACAGGCATGACTTGCGCGAATGCACTTTCGCGTGCTTTTGAGTGTTTTTTCTGCCGGACTGTTAGCGATGGATTTGTGCTTACGGCTAGAGCCGGCTTTTATTTAGTGGAGCGAGTGACGGGAATCGAACCCGCGTCATCAGCTTGGAAGGCTGAGGTTTTACCATTAAACTACACTCGCGTGTTCGCCATCTGGCGACTGGATCAGTGTAGCGTACTGTTTTCAGTTTTCCTAATCGAAGTTAATTTTCCTATTCCTCTTCGGTGGGGTATATTGTACGAGCCGCGGGGTGTGGCGCAGCTTGGTAGCGCGCTTGCTTTGGGAGCAAGATGTCGCAGGTTCAAATCCTGTCACCCCGACGAACGAGGCCGAAAAAGGGCGAGAACGGGAGTTCTCGTCTTTTTTTGTGCCGAGTGAGGAAGGGGTCGTAGGGAACGTGGTGACCGAATACCCCGACGAACGAGGCCGAAAAAGGGCGAGAACGGGAGTTCTCGTCTTTTTTTGTGCCGAGTGAGGAAGGGGTCGT